>NZ_JAAHGT010000136.1:0-9924 GCF_010672385.1 Okeania sp. SIO2F4 | reverse complement strand
TATTATTTTATTTTGTGAGATTATTTCCGCCTAACCCACCCTACATCTACTTCTTCCTTCCTACTTCTTCCTTTTTACCTAATTAATAATTCGCGCCTTGAAGCCTCCCCTTGGATAGGGGAAAAAAAGTGCTAGGATATTTCCCGTTCTTCAATTCCCGTACGGTTTTAACCTTCTTGTAATTATCAATTACCCATTATCAATTATCAATTAATGAATTCTTACTTCTTCCTTACTGATAACTGATAACTGATAACTGAATTAAACTCCTGCATGACCTAAAGCTAAACCTGTAATTAACATACCTAATACTAAAAAAGGTTGAGCGCTTGCTTGATATTTCACATCATTTTCTAGAGGGTTTCTGAGAAAATACATATCCTGAAAAGTAATCTGAGGAATTACCATTAACAATAAAATCACAGCATACAAATTTTCTTGAATGCTAATTAAATAAGCTGCAACTCCAGCTTGAAAAATATCAATCATTAATACACATATCCAAGCAGCAGTACCAATACCAAACATAACTGGAAGTGACTTTAAACCTAACTTTTCATCTCCTTCTACACTCTTAAAATCATTAACTACCGCAATTCCTAATCCAGCAAAACTATAAAACAAAGTCAGAATTACAATAGTTAAATTTAACTCTCCAAATAAAGCATGACCAGTCCACCAAGGCAAAGCAATATAACTAGAACCCAAAGCATAATTTCCCAACCAACCATTTTGTTTTAACTTCAGTGGTGGTGCCGAATAAATATAAGCCAAAAATGCACCAAACAAACAAAGCATAGTAATAATTGGAAAATCGTGACCAGCAGACAAATCTAGGAGATACGATAAACCAACTCCTGCTAGTAACAAAACAACAATTTGAGTCACAACTTGAGGAATAGAAATTGCACCAGAAGGAATAGGTCGATAAGGTTCATTAATAGCGTCTATTTCCCGGTCATAAAAATCATTTAAAGTTTGTGTATAACCAGCCATTAAAGGTCCCGCTAATAACATACAAGCAGCAGACATCAAGAAATTTTCTAGATTCCAAGTGTAGTTTCCTGAAGATGCAGCTCCACAAACTACTCCCCAGATTAAAGGAATCCAAGTTATCGGTTTCATTAATTGCAAACGGATTTTCCAAATATTAGTTTCTCCACTTGCAGCACCTTTCATTCCTAATAATTGTCTGGTTTTAGCAGTGCTATTTTCAACTTCTTTTTGTTCTTGTTTTTGTTCTTGATTAGTCATTTGAATTTAATTATTTTGATTAGTAAAAGTAATTTGTATAGAACACGCTTCCAAACCAAGAAACCGGGTTTATTGCAAGATAATTGCAAATTTTAGTTCATCAACCCTGTTTGTGCATAAGTCCTCTTATACACCTTATAGCCATTTTCAGGTCAATAAACAACATAAAAAAATGATAACCCTGTAGGGACGTTGCATGCAACGTCCCTACTTTGTGGCTTACTCAAATGAAAAGCGCCATAAAATGTTTTGTGATTTGATAACGTCCCTACAAGATCAGGACTTACGCAGAACCACCATATCTTGTAGTGGCGATTCGCGAATCGCCACTACATATAGCGTATGATTCGATATTTTGCGTAAGTCCTGAAGATTTTAGTTTTGACTGTGTGGTTAATATCTCTGAAAATCACTATAAAATTTTGAGCAAAGCAAAAAATCAATCTTTTTTACTACTCCCCATCACCCCATCTTCCCTACTCCCTACTGCCTACTCCCTCTAAAAAGAAATAATCAAATAATCATTTTGGAACTTTGCACCACGAACAGGTTTTCCACTCAGGGGTGGAGGAAGGAAAATATTTCTTCTCTGGTCTCCCGCTTCAATAGTTACCTCTGGCCCATTAGTCGTAAGTCCAATTTGTTTTTTGTCAAAGCTAGGCAAGAATAAACTGACTTGACTTTTTTCAATATCTATGATAATTGGTTTAGGAGCCTTAACTGCTTGACTAAAATCTGGCAGAGCATCCATTAGAGGTTTCCAGTCTTCAGTAGAACGACGGGGAATCGGAGCTACGGATAATGGTGTAAATTCAGCAGTAATATTATCTACCAAGTCTGCTTGATTGAGAATTACCCCTCCTACAGTCAGATTAACTTGTTGAGCACTTCCCCATAAATATCTTGCCGTGGCGATCGCTGCTTTATCATCTGTAGTAACCAAATATGCTGCTACCCTATTTGGGTCAGCTATAGTAGATTTGGCATTATCTAATAGTTCATTAATTTTTTCAGTGGGTTGAGAAAAATTATCCCCTGTCCAATCAACATTCAGAATAGCACTACTAATAGGTTGAACAAATGGAGAAATAGCTTTGTAGAGGTCTGAGTCCAGAATAACTTGACGGAAGCGACGAATATACCAACTCATAATTTCTGCCGAACCCAAAAGTCGTAAAGTCTCCTTATCTCCCGTGCCATCGTAAATAATTACATCATATTCCCCACTAGCACTATATCCCCGCATAACATTAATGGTCAGAATTCCTTCTACTCCTGGTAATACTCCCAGTTCTTGACCATATACATTTTTAAAGAAGGGTGTACGGAGATATTCAGCTTCTAATTTTTTCAATTCCTCCCAACCACTTTCTAGTAAACTTGCTGCCTGAATATTGACTGCTTTGAGATTTGAGTCTATTTCTGTAGGTTCTGGACCAATATTTGCACCTAATATTAAAGATAATGTCGAAGCAGGTTCTTGTCCTACAAATAATACTCGTTTACCTTGGCTGGCGTATCGTTTGGCAGTGGCAAATGCAATAGTTGTTTTACCCGTGCCACCTTTACCCAAAAATGTATAAGTAATGGTCATTTCAGTTATCAATTATCAATTATCAGTAGTAGCGTGTCTAGGCTAAAATTGTGGGAAAACCTAACCCCCGAACCCCCTTAAGTGCAAGGGAAGGGGGGCAGTATTCTCCCCTCTCCTTGCACTTAAGGGGTCGGGGGAGAAGTCTTCATTGATTCAAATTTACCCACATTTTCAAGCTAGACACGCTAGTAGCTCCAGCTAAAGCCAGAACCTTGAAATACTAAAGTTTATTTTTTTCATCCTATATCCGAGGGAATTATTTTTTGGTCATTAATCCATCTATCAAAAGTTTAGAATCAAGGCACATTTACATTTTGTAATTATTTTAATTATTTAGTTTACTTGACAATGATACTTTAAGCTATAGTTAAGCGTCTGATATTGAAATTAATATATTTGTCTGATGTCCCAAATCTATACCAAAGATTTTGAAGTTCAATGTCCTCCACAACAACGGACTTGGAGAAAAATTGCCCAATTTCTTGGGAACCTTCCCTTACCAGGAATTCCCATTCGTTTGATTTTAACTAAGGTAGAAAAAGACACCCTCACTTTTGAATCAAGCTTTATTGATACAGACAGAAAGCAGGTAAGGAAAATTACAATCAAGAATGGCATACACGATGCGTTTTGTAGATTCCCAAGCTCGCTACTCAAAAATTTTCCTTGATGGTCTATACTCCCTGATCAAATCTAAAGGTGATGATACTTTAACTTCCTTTGGTTATAAATTAACTGACCTTAAGGATGGTGATTTAATCTCTAAAAGTAAATTTGTTTAATGCTAATGAAATTTACAGGACTTACGCATGAGGCACGAAAAACTCGGGTTTGAGATTGCTTCCCTGTCGGTCGCAATGACGAAAATATGTTGTACTGCGTAAGTCCTAATTTAGTAGCATTCATGACAGTTTCCTGTGAAGACTAAACTAATGAAAATATAAAAAAATAAACTGTTTCTAACCTAAATAATCCCATAACTCCCTTTAATCCATGCCAAGCCCAATACTGACATTTCCGCCCATGGGAATTGACAAGATTTCGACTCTGTTAGCTCGAAACCAATCCCACTGCCGACCCATTTCTCTAGCTTTTGGTCAATCGGACTTCCCGATTCAAAAATATCTTGACCTGACTTTACAGGCAAAAGATCTAGAAAAAGTACTAGGTTACGGGGATATTGCCGGACAAATGTCACTGCGGGAAAAAATTAGCAGCTTTTACGCCTCGACCTTAGGTGTGCATCTCCCAGTGTCACAGATATTGATAACTGATGGGGCGACTGGTGCATTAGTCTTGGCCCTGGGGCTGTTGGTGCGCCCAGGTAGCAAAGTCATTATACCGGCGGTTGGATATGCGGCCTATCCGCGAATTGTGAAGATGTTTGGTGGCATTCCGATATCGGCACCCCTGGATGCAGAGTTTAACCTATTACCTGACCGACTGCCGGATTTGATAACTGCCAAAACCGCTGCCATAATCGTCAACTCTCCGGGAAATCCCCACGGAAATATAGCGAGTTTGGAAATACTAGCAGAAATTGCTTCATTCGGTATTCCAGTCATTTTCGACGAAGTTTACCAGTTAATGACCTTTGCGGGGGATTTCGCTCCCAGTGGGACGCAACTGTCTGGGGAACATTTCGTTGTCAATGGATTTTCCAAGTCCTTTGCCGTTCCGGGATTGCGTATCGGTTTTCTGATTGTACCGCCAAGCCATGCTGAAGCTGCCGAGAGTGTGAAAGTCCTGTTGAATATTTGCCCGAATCTGATGGGACAACTGTTGGCAGAAAGACTGCTAAAGGCTCATCAAAGCTACTTGCGTTCCTGCCACAATTTCTTCTTGGCCACTTGCGATCGCTACTATGTCCCAGCACTCAGAAATTCCCAGGCTGGATTTTATGGCATCATACAACTGCCTGAAGGGATGGACTCCATGACAGCAGCATCGATACTCGCCAAAGACTATGCAGTTGCTACTGCTCCGGGAAAGGATTTTGCTGAAACCGACCCTGGTTTTTTGCGCGTTAACTTTACTAAAAGCGGTCAAGATGTGTCCGAGGGAGTAAGGAGGATAGCAGAATTCCTTGCAAAAGTCAACCCTGAACACTTGCGATCGCATTCCCTTGGTGTTTCGAGCTTAAGCTTGAGTTAACGGCAAATGCAAATGAATATGACAGCACTACTACTGGCAAACATTGATTTAGAGGAATTATTTGCACAATTAATGGCAGAGTTGAAGAAACGCAAGCCCAATCTAGATTTACGAATCTGGCCGGAATGCGGGAAACCTGAAGAGATTGAGATTGTGCTGGCATGGTGTCCCCCACTGGGAGTGATGCAAAGATTTCCCAATTTGAAGCTGATTATATCCCTAGGAACCGGCGTAGAAGGGATTTTAGTAGACCCTGACCTGCCCGATGGCATCCCAATTGAGTGCATTAGATTCGGGTCAAATTGTCTGGGCCTGTTTGGACGTATTTCATCAAGAACCCTTGCCAAAGGACGATCCTTTTTGGTCTCATCCGCGCATTATAGTAACTGCTTCATAAAACCGATATAAAACGTCATATAGCGACATTTTAATGTTTACTTCCTGCTGTACGGACGTTGCATGCAACGTCCCTACTGTCGGCAGCACTCCGTCCACAGGCATTAACGGTCAAGCCGACCGCATTTCTTAAATTAATACTTGCATTCAGATCGCGGTCTATAGATACCCCACAATTGTCGCAGTCATAAGTTCTCACATTTAAGGGCATATCTTGGACATGACCGCAGTTCGAGCAAGTTTTTGATGATGGAAAGAATCTATCAACGACTACTAATTCAAAGCCGTACCAGTGAGTTTTATATTCAAGCTGTCTCCGAAACTCATAAAAGCCTTGGTCGGCTATAGACTTAGCTAGCTTGTGGTTAGCTAACATACCGCTAACATTCAAATCTTCGCTTGAGCAACAACGCTGTGGTTTTTAGCTAGATATGTTGTCAATTTATGAAGTGCATCTTTGCGGATATTAGCTCCTCGTCTATGGAGCCTAGCTATCTTCAGTTGTGCTTTTTTCCAGTTAGCAGAGCCAACCTTTTTATGACGATGTAGGTATTGCAGCCGAGACAACTTAGCTTCAAATCTGTGATATGATTTTACACTTTTAAATACTTTCCCATCACTTAAAGTAGCTAATGTTTTTACACCTAAATCTACACCGATAACATCAGTTTTTTTTGGTGTAGTGTGAGGATGAAATTCATAGCTACAGCTAAGATACCAATCACCCGCTTGTCTACTAATAGTCATTTTTTGAGCTGTTGCCTCAATGGGTTCATAAGTTTTGACCACACCAATAAAAGGTAATTTATGATTCCACCCGTTTAATTCTATTGGCTTTCCAGAATTATCAATTGTGAAAGAATCATGTTTACCTTTTTTCTTAAACCTTGGGCGTTTACCCAACCCTTGAAAGAACCTCTTAAATGCTTCACCTAAGTTGATGAAAGCATATTGATAAACTTTAGATGACAAGTTTTTCATCCAAGGATAAAGAGGTTTGGTATGATTGGTAAAAACCTCTCTAAGCTTACGGACATTTGGCTTATAACCATCTCTATAAGCAGCATTCCACAGACTTAAACCCCAGTTATAACACCAACGTGAATAGCCAGCGTGTTGAGCCATCAGAGTTTTCTGTTTGTTATTTAGTTTCAGCTTTGTTCTAATGGATTTCATATATGGGTGAGTGCAACTTGTCTAAAAGTATGCTTGTTAACGTATTATATCGTTATTCTCTGATTAAGTCAATGCTCCCTATATCGCTGCTATAGGTCAGGCTGAAGAGTTTGCCGTTAGTATTCTGGATGCAATCAATTGCAGTCGCGAGGGAAGACCGTTGAAGAATGCAATTGATCGAAACCCGGGTTACTAAGTCTTAATTTTGTGTTTGCTCAATAGTGGTTAAATCTATGCCAAAGTAAAGACTTTTTGACGATCGACTAAATTCATCTTAATTATACAAGAAAAGGAGCTATTTTATGGAACCAAAACAACTTCGTGAAGCCGAGAGGGCTTTCAAATATTTTGATTTGTATGGCTCAATGCGAGGGCACAAAATCATAGTAGAAGATATGGCAAGGATGGAAGCCTATCACTCAGCGATATTCAAGAACAAGTCGGAAATGATTGCGGACAAGGTTATCCTTGATGTCGGTACTGGAACAGGTGTATTAGCTGTTTGGGCGGCTAAAGCTGGTGCAAAACGTGTTTATGCTGTGGACGCCAGTAATGCAGCTCAACTTGCCAGACGGTTAGTCCAGTCGTCAAATCTGTCAGATGTGGTGACAATTATCCATTCAAAAATAGAGGAAGTGGAAATACCTGAACCCGTAGATGTAATCGTCAGCGAATGGATGGGCTGCTTTTTGCTCAAAGAATCGATGTTTGATAGCGTGGCATATGCTCGCGACAAATGGCTAAAACCAGGTGGATTGATGTTGCCTTCCCGTGCCACAATTCTCCTTGGACTTTACGCACCAGGGAATGATAGCGATCGCACCAATGTTGTCAAGTTAAAGTTGGAAAAAGAGATAGCAGAGTGGAAGGAAACGGTTAGTAATCTTCAGAGTCTTGATGTGGACTACTCCGGTTTCACAGATGAACTGGTGCAGGATTTGTCAGACTACTTTTTGAAAAATAATATCCGCGTCAACTATTTGTCCCCAAACAATCTCGCCTCGACACCACAGAAAGTGCTTGAGTTTGACTGTGCCACTGTCGATCCGACCACACTCGTCCAGTTCAGCCAAGATTTCAACTACAGTATTAGTAAGCATGCTGAAATTACAGGATTTCTCGGCTGGTTCACGACAGATTTTCCCAACGGAGTCGTTCTCGACACAGGACCTGGACCAACTTACAACCACTGGGGACAATACCTATACCCCCTCCAAGAAAGTTTCAAAGTTGCACCAGGCGATCAGGTGCTGGGAACAATTACTGTTGGCCGATATCCGGATGAGCCGAGATTTAACATCATTGAGTTCAAATACCAAGTTGGCAAGGTTCCAGAGCATACTGCCCTGTTCAATATGGGGAATGTACAACACCTGGATGAGGGGTCGAAAACCCTTTTACACTAGGCGTAAGCCCTTACTCTGAGGGGGTGTGACTACCACTGAACAGGTAAAATATCCGACTTAGCGTGATTGTGAGTTTATTGAAATCTTGGAATCGATTGCTACTAAGAGCTGCTAGTATCCTAGATGCGATTAATTGCAGTTACAAGGGAAGACCATTGGAGAATGCAATTGATCGAAACCGGGACTACTAAGTCTTAATTGGGTGTTTGCTCAATAGTGGTTAAGTCTATGCCAAAGAAAGACTTTTTGACGATCGACTAAATTCACCTTATAGCAGTTTTCATTAACATAGAGTACAGAAATTTTGGCTTAAAGGCAGAAGGCAGAGAGAGGGCAGAAGTTTTGTAGTCTACCTTTGTGAAAACCGCTATAATTATACAAGAAAGGAGCTATTTTATGGAACCAACACAATCTCCCGAAGCCGAGAGGACTTTCAAATATTTTGATTTGTATGGCTCAATGCGAGCGCACAAAATCATGCTAGAAGATATGGCAAGGATGGAAGCCTATCACTCGGCGATATTCAAGAACAAGTCGGAAAGGAATTACTAATTTTTCCTGTGCTGGCTTCTATCGGTTAATTATCTTATTCAGAGGAGATTATGTCTTTTCTGGTAAAATTTAAAGGCGATGGTACTTTAACTTCCTTTGGTTATAAATTAACTGACCTTAAGGATGGTGATTTAATATCTAAAAGTAAATTTGTTTAATGCTAATTAAATATCGTGTCTTATAATGTTTTTCGTAACTACTAAATTAATGAAAATATAAAAAAACTAAACCATGAATGTCAAGACAAAAAGTTCTAACCTAAATAATCCCATAACTCCCTTTTATTCCGAAGAAGAACGAAATTTGCGCATAGAGCTTGCTGCTGCTTATCGCTTGATTCACCATTATGGGATGACAGACATGACCTACACCCATATTTCCGTGCGTATTAAAGAGGAACCACCAATATTCCTCACTAATGCCTATGGTATGATGTTCGATGAAATATGTGATCAAATTTGGTTCCAGTGGATGCTAATGGCAACAAAATTAACCCGGCAGACGCGGAAGTAAATCCTGCTGGATTTACGATACACAGTGCTATTCATTTAGGTGGCCCTAATGCCCATGTAATTATGCACACCCATACTGTTAGTGGCATGGCTGTTGCTGCGATGGAAGAGGGTTTGTTGCCTCTTAACCAAATTTCAATGCAATTTTATAATCGAGTTGCCTACCATGATTATGAGGGTATCTCACTCGACCTGGATGAGCGAGAAAGACTGGTGGCATCTCTGGGAGACAAGAAATGTTTAATCCTCCGTAACCACGGTCTTTTAACTGTAGGTGAAACAGTTGCAGAGGCATTCTACTATATGTACTACCTGAATAAGGCGTCCGAGATTCAGGTTAATGTATTAAATAGCAACGCCAAGCCAATTATACCATCACCTGAGATTTGTGAACATACAGCAAAGCAGTTCCATGGTCCATTCCTACAGGGCAACAAAGAATTCCAACTCGTGTGGGAAGCTAATCGCCGTTTGCTCGATCGCGTAGATTCTTCCTATATTGATATTTGACCAAAAAATAAGGTGTAATATCATGTCCAGTTGAATACTTATACTTTGGAGGAGGTAAGGCAGAAGGCAGGAGGCAGGAGGCAGAAGGAAAGAAAAGGTTAGAAGGGAAAAGGTTTTTTGATGAGTGATTATCCGGACATGATATAATATAGCATTTTCAAGGATAGTGAGGTACAAATGTTAAAGATAATACCTTTGTAACACAGGCAAGATGCCTGTGACAGGTGTACCTAACTGACTTGACATCCTCCCGACGCTGCTATACGCGAGACAGCGCGGGATTCCCTAACATCACTGATAGGGGCTTTCTGCTTCTAACGCACCTGCCTCCAAGGCCGAACCTCTTTCCGGTCTAAAGGCGCGCTCCACA
>NZ_JAAHGT010001359.1 GCF_010672385.1 Okeania sp. SIO2F4 | reverse complement strand
TTACAGCGAACTTTCCAAAGCTACAGCTACTACTCTATGATCTTCATCCTTGCTTAAATAACTCAAAGCTGCTTTCGCTTGGGGGTCGTCAAATTTTCTCAACCCTTGAGCAGCTCGCAACCGAATATTCCAAGATTCGGCACTGACAAAAGCTAATAGTTGCTGCAAAGCTTCGGTTTCTTTCTTTGTCCCCGCTAACGCACCTAAAGCACTAATAGCAACTTCCTGCACCGTCATATCTTCGCCAGCGATCGCGCACATACACACTTCATAGAGTGCTTCAGGAAATGGCATATCTATGAGAGGCGCGAGAATACTCCGACGCACTAACCAGTTGTCGTCTTGGCGGAATTTTTCTACCAAAAGAGGAATTGCCTCTTCACCAAATTTAGATAGGGAATTAGCTGCTTCTGCTCGCACATTGTAGTCTGTGTCATTTTTCATCATTTCCAGCAATATCCTAAAACCTTCAGGAGTACGTTTATTGCCTAATCCCATTGCTACAAATGAACGGACTAGAAATTCTGGGTCACCCTGTCTAGTTTTGAGGAGGGGAACTGCTACTTCACTTTCATACTTCCTTAACTCGGTCAGCGCTTTTAATCTCTCTTGAGAATCAGAGCTATTTAAGTATACCTGAATTTGGTTAATTTCCATGTTAAAGTTTGCTTAATTTTGTTTACGTTTCTTTACAAATACTAGCAACTAATCCCTGAATCTGGGATGATTAATTTCAGAAAAATACAAATATTGATCGGAAAGTCATTATGTCTGAAACTTTAGAAGTTAATACCGCAACACCAACAACCCAAGAACAAGAAATAGAGGAAGTAATCAAAGGATTAGAACAATATCGGGAACGCATTGTCAATGAAACTCTAGAACACGCCAAGAAAGTAAAAATATCCAAGGCCAAAGTAATGGCCAAGTTAGAACAACATCCAGAATTGTCCAAAATTGATGCAGCTCTCAATCAGTTACGTTCTGCCACGCAACATCAAACGGAACAACCTACAGCTTGATGGTGGAGTATCCAGTAGGTTGGGTTAAGCGACAGCGCAACCCAACAATAACCGTTGCATAGGATGCGAATTAGAATTGTCCCCTGGGAGAAAGAGGAAGTAAAAGTGGGATTTACCTGTTCGACTTAAAGATTCATCCCTTGATTGAGCAACACTCAATAATATCTATAAATTTCTGTTGGGTTTCGTTTCCTCAACCCAACCTACTACTGTTTCACTCCAGTAGGTTGGGTTAAGCGACAGCGCAACCCAACAATAACCGTTGCATAAGGGGACAATTCTCATCTAATTGGCACCTGGGAGAAAGAGGAAGTAAAAAATGGGATTTACCCGTTCGACAAAGATTGATTCCTTGATTCACCAACACTTAACAATACATATATGTCTGTTGGGTTTCGTTTCCTCAACCCAACCTACTACTGTTTCACTACAGTAGGTTGGGTGAAGCGACAGCGCAACCCAACAATAACCGTTGCATAGGATGCAAATTAGAATTGTCCCCTGGAAGAAAGAGGAAGTAAAAAATGGGATTTACCTGTTCGACAAAGATTCATCCCTTGATTGAGCAACACTCAATAATATCTATAAATTTCTGTTGGGTTTCG
>NZ_JAAHGT010001358.1 GCF_010672385.1 Okeania sp. SIO2F4 | reverse complement strand
AGGCAAACATCTCCTGAGTTTTCCCTGGAGAAAAAATCTATGTACTGAATTATCTGTTCGTGAAAAGCCAATCACTTTTTGCCACACCAGAGGTAAATTTTCTGCTCAATCTTCTGGCAAATTCTCAGGAAAAATAGAAAGGGAAGTTTGAATATCCTGCTACTTTTACTCATCTATAGTATTGGCAGAAAAATTAGCTAAAAATCTACTGAGTTTTCCCTGGAGAAAAAATCTCTTTGCCATACTATAGGTAATGTTTCGGCTCAAATTTCTGAAAAATTCTCAGAAAAATATAGAAAGGAAAGATTGTATATCCCCTTTTCCTAGTTTCTTATATCATGTCCGCTTAATTAGTGATAAAAAAAATTCTCCTCCTAATACCTTCTTTCTCCCTCCTGACTCCTGACTCCTGACTCCTGAGGACTCCCTAATTATTTATAACTGTTCATCCGGACATGATATTATTTTCCATTACCTCAAGTATTTAATAATTTGTTCCCTGTTCCTTAATTCCGCTAAATGTTAAATTTATTTTGTGGAAAGACTTAAATAATATATATGTTAAATCGCCAAAACTTAGAAAACTCACACGTCAAAGCAAATAATCAACTCGAAAATGGTTTTAACTTTGCTTATTTAGACGAACAAACGAAACGTTCCATTCGCCGCGCTTTACTCAAAGCAGTAGCTATTCCTGGTCATCAAATACCTTTCGGTTCCAGAGAAATGCCAATGTCTTATGGATGGGGTACAGGTGGTATTCAAGTCACAGCTTCAGTAATTGGTAAAAACGATATTTTAAAAGTAATTGACCAAGGTTCAGATGACACAACAAACGCGGTGAATATTCGTCGATTTTTTGTAAAAGTTTGTGGAATCAAAACTACAGAAAAAACAACAGAAGCAACAATCATTCAAACCCGTCATCGCATTCCAGAAACTCCACTCAAGGAAGGTCAAATTATTGTTTATCAAGTACCAATTCCTGAACCTTTACGATGGTTAGAACCTTCAGAAATAGAAACTCGAAAAATGCACGCCTTATCAGAATATGGAGCAATGTATGTGAAATTATATGAGGATATTACGAAATTAGGAGATTTTGCCACAAGCTATGATTATCCAGTGATGGTAAATGATCGTTATATAATGAGTCCGAGTCCTATACCCAGATTTGATAATCCTAAGATGAATTATTTGCCAGCTTTACAACTTTTTGGTGCCGGAAGAGAGAAGCGAATTTATGCAGTTCCTCCTTATACTAAGGTCAAAAGTTTGGATTTTGAAGATTATCCGTTTACTGTGGAAAAATGGGATAAAGCTTGTGAACTTTGCGGGTCTAGAGAAAGTTTTTTGGATGAAATTTTGATTGATGATCGAGGAGGAAAGATATGGGTTTGTTCTGATACAGATTATTGTCATAAACGACAAGAAAAACAAAAATTATAGTTCAATATATGACAATTTTCTTTGAGGAAATATAGATATAGTAATCCTAAATTAGTTATTAAAATTTTTATATAGCAATTCCCAAAGTTATGAGGTACAGTTGTTTTTCTTCTTTTCTGTTCCCTGTTCCCAGTTAAGTGTTCCCTCAAACCTAAAATTTTGTACCTCACCAGTATAGGAATTGC
>NZ_JAAHGT010001357.1 GCF_010672385.1 Okeania sp. SIO2F4 | reverse complement strand
TTTAACTTATGAAACCTTATTCCATAGACTTGCTTAAACAAAATTGTCGAGATTTGGGAACAGGAAAAAATCTCCATAAGAAAGCTGGATCAAAGGTTTGGAGTGAGCAAAAATTTTCTTCAAACCTTAACTAAAAAATATCAAGAAACTGGAGACATTAGACCCTTACCTCAAGGAGGAAGTCCTCCTTCGCGCGTTAAGTAGTGAAGAATTAGTAATCTTATTAGAAATAATGGCAAAAAATAATGATGGGACTAATAAGGAGTTATGTGAGTTACTGGAAGTAGCTACAGGAGTGAAAGTGGGAAAAAGTACCATGGTCCGGATAACTCAAAAATTCAACTACAGCCTAAAAAAACTCCTACTGAATTATCAGTTTGAGGTAAAGGTTTGGCACAAGTTTCTACTACAAAACTTAAGAAATATCTATTAGCTGAGCCCTTAATAATAGTTACTGATGATGGAGAAGCAGGTAAATCTCTAGACCAAACGATTTTCAGGTTTCCAATTTTTGCTAAATAGACTTTATGTTGACCAATTGTAAACCCTCATGCATGTAAATTTTGCAGTCTGTTTTGACTTCCTGCTTTTAAACTTAGGAGGTTTAACAGGTCTACCTTTTCTCCTACACTTGGTTGATTGAAAAAAAGTTAGAGCAACGCTTGGTTTAAATCATTTAAAGATTGCTGCAATGGTATGTTAGAAACCTCTGACAACCATTCTCTGTTTTCAGTCTTCTTCCCTTGAGTGATAAACTGTTTTTGTAGTTCAGAATTAGTCGGTTTATTTTGTCCTAATTTATACTTCTGTTGGCAGCAATCAAGACTATCATTCCAAACAACACGGACACAACCAAATAGCTTTGCGCTCTCGGTATTTTTGTCCTGCTGTTGGATAGATACGTTACTTAAATCCAGCTTTCATAATTCCTATCTGAACTAACAGTAAGACAACATATTTATTGAAACATTTAGCAACTAAAAAGTCGTCCTAGAAGGGCGAGGCTTGAGACCCAATTTTTCGGTCAATTCTGGCGAAGTTAATCAAGCTTCCGAAAATCAACCAGAGTCAGACAGCTTAGTAGGTTTGCCGAAAAATTTTCTGGTTCTTTTCAATTTCCCGAAGGGTGAAAAAGCAGAGAAAAATTAATCTAGTTTGGTAGGTTGGATTGACGTAGGAAACCCAACATTAACTACATATATATATATATAAACTTTGTTATTCCCAGATACCACAAAACAGTCAATCTATCAAACCATCAAAACAGCAAGGGAAAAAAATTAGTCATTCATCCTGAAAAAAATTCAAGCGATCGCCTCCAAAAATAACGAAGCAATAGGCATTTCGAGGCTCAAAATCTTATTAAGCGATAACATTCCTTTCGATTTTTATCTCTTTTAGAGTATCACAGAACCTAACCAAAGAGCTGAAAATATTGAAACCTCGTTAGCCAAATCAGAAAAAATTTCCCCTAATTTGTCATCAAGCCCTGACAAAATTTAAAATTTTCAAACTAAAAAGCGCAAACCTATAACAAAAACTGAGGAATATAGCGTTGGCGGAGTCTAGCGGCAGCTATATCACCTCTTAGACAACCATCCCCAAAACATTCTCTGAAGCACTCCCAAAAACTA
>NZ_JAAHGT010001356.1 GCF_010672385.1 Okeania sp. SIO2F4 | reverse complement strand
TCCAACCCCGTGTTCGCCCAGGTCGCGGGACGAGCCGTCGCGCCCGGGCATCCATGTTAATGTTTCTCAGGCTAGTGAGAAACACTTGTAATCTTTTTTGTCTTTTACCTGTTACCTAATGACAGCTTGATAAATTTTTGCTATAAACTATAAATGAGTTAGATTTTTTAGCTAGAGTCACAAGTCAAGAGTCAGGAGTGAAAATAATATAGTTTAAATATCATTTATTAGAGTGAATATTCCCTTTTGATCAAATATCCATCTGACGCAAAATCTTTTAATTATCATGATTATTCGTCATATTCTTTTTTGAAATTGCTATCAAACCTAGAATTTTGTACCTAACCAGTATGGCAATTGCTATATAGAACCCATTTAGTAGATTTGCCAATATTTTAGAGGTTTTCATCAAGGTAGACTACAGAAATAAAATCAGTATATTTAATTTTTTATAGATTACAAACCGGATAGTTGTGGTCTATTTTTAATGAAAAACTCTATAAATTTTTTCGTAGAAATCAGGAGGTAATTAGAGGCAAAACAGGAAAAAACTTGAAAAATATTTCCCATCTCCCTTATCTCTTTCCCAATATTCAAGTATCTCTTTCCCAATATTCAAGATGATTTAAGTAACAAAGAAGTTCCCTCAATCTTAAACTACCTGACGGTAAAATATAAAAAAATGATAAATTTTATTAAGTAAGCTTAAAGGTTAGTATTTAATGTCTTTAGAATTTGTATCATTAGAAACAATTCAATTTATAGCCCATAAATATGGTTATTTAGCTGTTTTCTTGGGAATAGCCTTAGAAAATGCAGGAATCCCTATACCTGGAGAAACTGTAACCATTGTGGGTGGGTTTCTTGCTGGTAGTGGAGAATTAACTTATTGGTATGTGTTGGGTTGTGCAATTATGGGAGCTGTATTCGGGGATAGTTGTGGATATTGGATTGGCAAGTATGGTGGTTGGCCATTTATGTTGAAGTTAGGTAGAATATTCCGGATTAAAGAAACAAAACTGATGGATGTGAAAAATCAGTTTAGTAAAAATGCAGCTAAGGCAGTATTTTTCGGTAGGTTTGTCACTTTATTACGAATTTTTGCTGGACCTTTAGCTGGAATTGCTGAAATGCCTTACTGGAAATTCTTATTATGTAATTTTGCTGGAGCAACTATTTGGGCATTGACAATGGTAAGTTTATCTTTTTTTGTCGGACAAGTTGTACCTCTAGAAAAATTAGTAAGCTGGGTTGCACAATTTGGTATAGTTGCTTTAATTTTAGTATTGGCTTGGATTTTGATTCCTATTCGCTTAGAGTCTCTGAAGAAAAGCAATCAAAATACAAGTTTGTAACTTAGGGTTTAATAAGGTAAACAAAAGAATTATTAAACTTACTGAAATTGTCTAGATACCTTCCTTAAAGTTTTCATCATTGTAATAAATGAATTGGATAATTTAACCTCCCTTAAATCTGAAGAAAGCAATAAAAAGGTGGGGGCGATTTGAATTCTGTGTTCGCTTATAGATCAATCAACTAAGGATTTATATAGACCTTTTTCCGCAGCTTTGGTTAATAAACCAGGTGATATGTCAATGAAAAGTTAAATCCAGCAGGATTAACTTACACAAATCAAGA
>NZ_JAAHGT010001355.1 GCF_010672385.1 Okeania sp. SIO2F4 | reverse complement strand
ACCTCAAAGCTATTGTGGTATAAGGCTTTAAACCATATAAACAAGGGTCAAAAATTAACTGATTTTCTGAGAATGATAATTATTATTAGTTTGACTGTGGGTTCGCGATCGCGAACCCACACCACCAACCTATGTTGAACCATTATTCAATTAACTGTCCAACAGAACATTTTTTTAAGTCCATTAAAAAATTTTAATAATCAGATAAATGGTGAGAATTTGAGTATAAATAATCAAATATTATCTAACATTGACAGAGCTTTTAATCCCCTTTGATAATTCAACTTTTTCTGAGGGTTAAAATTCATCATATGTGTGACAATTTCAACTAAATATTCCCCAGCCATGACCCACACTTCACCATATATACCTACCCAAAAATTGCTATGTCTTTTATATTTTCGTCTAGGCTCTGTCAATCTACAAATGTAGTGCGCGATAGCCCGATTTTTTGATTAATTGACCATGGTAACATGAAGTAGTATAAGCAATTGCAATTAGTAGAATTAAATTAGTCAGACCCTGTGTATTAGCTTGACTTCCCTCCAAATTATATCCACCTGTTTTACAATCTTTAAACATAGCTTCAATACCCATTCTCGACCGATAAATTTTGATAACTTCTTCTCAACTTTCAATATTTGTTAGTAAATACCAAGGTGCCTTTTCCACTTTATGATTATATTTTATTTTCCAATATGCAGCTAAATTAAATTTACCAAATCCTTTATGTGAGCGCGATCTTAATATTACTGAAAAATATTTTGGTTCCTGGAGATACAGGTAAATTACTCAAAGGCTGGTATTTTTGACGATTTTTTCTATAGTTTGTATCTTGTTTTTGTCGGTTGTCGGAAATTGATTTTTTGAGTTTTAGCTCTAAGACGCGCCAGTGAGATCACTCTACACCATGGAATTCTCTGTCTCCAATAATCACCAATTTAGATTTTTTTAATAACCGTAAAACTGGTTTAATAAGTGCTTTTGGTTCGGCTAAATTAGTAGAGCCTTTTTTCGGCAAAATTTGCCAATAAATAGGTAATGCTCTTTTTTTGTATATGACTGCAATAACAAAGATATTATTGTTTTTCCATAGTGTTCTATCTATGGTGATAATTAATTGACTACCATCAGAAAATTCTCTGTTAATAATCATCATGATAATAGGAAACCAAAACAAGGAAAGGCTCAAAGATGCAGGATTTTAAAAATCTTTGTATATGTTTCCGGCGACTCTCATATTGAATAGGTAAAGGAAAACAAGCTGCCAGTCTTTCAATTTTTACAGTTTTTTGGGCAGTAATTAGCCAAACTAAAATTTTTAAAGTTTGGACTTGAGTATCGGTCAAGGATTGTTTAAAATATGACTCATACAATGATAAAAATTGCATTTTTGTCGGTCTATTTGCGTAAGTGGACCGACTTTTTCTACCATAAAATGTGACTAATGGCTACCATGAAAGATTGATATAAAAATCAACTCAATTTGGGGGAGAAGAGATGGGTTGGCGAAGCCAACCCATCCCTTCTTTAAAAAGAATTATCATTATCAAACACGAAAAATCAATATTTTATACAGAGGTATAGTTATTGAAATCTTTATCTAGTAGTAGTTTCGGGGTGCTTGTCACCCCGTGAGG
>NZ_JAAHGT010001354.1 GCF_010672385.1 Okeania sp. SIO2F4 | reverse complement strand
TGCCATAAATGGCCAATACTGAGCTAATCACAGATAACATTAGCTTTTTCATAAAAATCTTCCCAAATCCTGAATCTTTGAAAGATGAGTGTGTATGACACATAATATACTCAGGACTTACGCAAAGACACTATATATAGCGTATACCAAATAGAGCGATATAGCTGCCGTTAGGCTCCGCCAACGCTTTTAAAAAATGTAGCGATCGCCTGAACAAAAAAATTATCATAACTAATATTAATAATATTAAAGATATGCTCTTTAAATTTATTTTAGCTAATTGTAAATAAATTTTGCTAAAACAGCTTAATTATACTATAATTATATTATTGTTAATTTGAGATAGCAAGATGAATTTTAACTATATTGATTATTGTCACTATCTACTCAATTCTCATACAAATTATACTATCACAAATTTAGCAAATCACCTAGAAAATGTTAGCCATGACAAGATAAATCGTTATTTAAAAACAGAAAACTTTGACAACCAGGATTTGTGGAGAAATGTTAAAAAAGAAATTGTAACTAATACAGAAGGTTATTTAATATTTGATGATACAGTTCTTAAGAAGAAGCATAGTAATAAAATTGAATTGGTTCGGCGACAGTACAGTGGTAATGAGCATCAAGTAGTTAGTGGTATAGGAATAGTAAATTGTATATATTTTAATCCAAAAATCGAACAATTTTGGCTGATAGATTATCGAATTTATGACCCAGATACTGATAAAAAAACCAAAATAGACCATGTAGAAGAAATGATTTTATGTGTGGTAAATCAGAATAAATTACCATTTAAAACTGTGTTAATGGATAGTTGGTATGCCACACAAAGGTTAATGGGATTAATAGATAATATGGAAAAAATTTATTACTGTCCCTTAAAAATAAATCGTTTAGTAGATGATACTGGTGGTATAGAAAAATATAAAAAGATAGAAGAATTAACTTGGAATGAGCCAGAAAAAATATCAGGTAAAATAATCAAAATAAAAGGTTTTCCGAGAGATAAAAAAGTAAAGTTATTCTGGGTAACTATTTCTACCAATAGGACAGAATATATTGCAACTAATGACTTATGTCAAGCTTCAGTAGATGCAGTAGAGTTGGAATCTCAAACCAGATGGAAAATTGAAGAATTTCACAGAGAAATTAAGCAATTAACAGGTATAGAGTTTTGTCAATGTCGTCTCAGGAAAATTCAGAAAAATCATATAGCCTGTGCTATATTAGTCTGGAATTTTTTGAAAAGATTAGCAGTGAAAATAGGGAAAACTATTTACCAAGTTAAGCATGAATTACTCTCAGATTATCTGATACAAGAGCTGGAAAAGCCCACAATAAAATTCAGAGCAATTTTGATTTTGTAGGTATTTTTCTTACTCTTGAATTAATGGCTAAAATCTTGAGGCGATCGCTACATTTTTTTTTAAGCGATCGCTCTATTTGACATACGCTATATATAGTGTTTTTGCGTAAGTCCTGATCATGTACAGATAATTAGTAATAAAAAAACTTTCTCTATTCTAACCTTTTTTTCCTTCCCTCTGGTTGTAGTTTCTAAAGGTCCCCTCTCAACTTTTTGCCAGTTTTTTTCACAGATGAAAATTTCATTCCTATATATAGACACTTGAAAATTTGTCAA
>NZ_JAAHGT010001353.1 GCF_010672385.1 Okeania sp. SIO2F4 | reverse complement strand
TAGAACTTAAAGAATCCTCACCAGATGAGCAAAACAATATCTTACTAGATTACTTCAAAAGTAAAATGGGTGGTCTTTTGGGAATGACTGCTTCCCAAATAGATGTGGAACAACCTTTAACTACTATGGGGCTTGACTCTTTAATGGCTGTTGAGTTAAGGAATTTGGTGCAAAGGGAATTAGGCTTTGATATACCGATTGAAAAAATAATTGAAGGTATCAGTATTAGCCAGATAGTTAGTTTAGTAATTGAGCAACTTTTATTAGAACAAATTAGTTACTCAGATACTTCCCAGACAGAAGAAACCACTGATGAAGAAATGGAGGAAATTACTTTATGAATTTGACTCAAGTTTTGTCTGAAATATCTAGCAAAGGGATTAAATTATCAGCCGAAGGGGATGAATTAAAAATCCGCGCTCCCAAGGGGGCTTTAACACCAGAAATTCGTGATTTATTATCCAAAAACAAACTCGAATTATTGCAGTTACTTCAGCAGAAAAATAATAGCGTTAGTGCGACTTCTGTACCTTTAGAAGCTGTTCCCAGAGATAAAGATTTACCAGTTTCTTATCAACAGGAACGTCTCTGGACTGTAGAACAACTAATGTCAGATAGGGTAAGTCTTAATCTCTGTCAAGCACTAAGAATAACAGGTTTAATAGATATTGAAATTCTGCAAAAAAGCTGGAATGAAATTATTAGTCGTTATGAAGTTCTACGGACTAATTTCGCTTTTATTGAAGGATCATTAGTGCAGGTTGTTGCTCCTAGTTTAACTGCTAAAATTTCAGTATTAGATTATCTAGATTTAAGCAAAACTGAACAAGAGAGGGTGATTCAAGAGATTTTTGAAGAGGAGTCAGCACAATCTTTTGATTTGTCTCAAGGTCCACTATTCAGTACGAAGCTGCTAAGGTTTAGTGAACAAGAGGGAGTATTAGTATCAGTATTTCATCATATTATTAGTGATGGTTTATCAGTTAATTTTTTAGTTCACGAACACATACTTTTATATGATTCTTATATTAATAACAAACAATCTCCCTTAAAAGAATTAGATATTCAATATGGAGATTATGCTGTTTGGCAGCGAGAGTGGTTAAAAGGAGATGTATTAGAAAAGGGGTTAGATTATTGGAAGAAACAACTAACTGATGTTTCTACATTGTATCCTGTACCACCTGATACTTTTCAAGTATCTTCAGGTTTTGAAGGTATAAAGAAGAATTTTGTTATACCTGATAATATATTGCCTACAGTTCAAAAGGTAAGTAACCAATACAATGTTACTCCTGTAGTTATCTTTCTTTCGGTGTTTTATGTATTGATACTTCAATACTCTCTAAAAGATGATATTATTGTTGGTTTACCAGTTTCAGGAAGGGTACATCACAAGTTAGAATCTGCTATCGGTTTCTTTACTGAGACTATCCTTTTACGAGGCAAGATTGACGATAATTTAACATTCAAAGAATTATTGAATAAAGTTAAAGAAATTACTGTAGAAGCTTATGCAAATGTGTAAGGATCAAACCAGAAGTAGTCGGGTGTACGAAAAGTATCTTGATAGATTTTCTTTTTTAAACCTTTATCTGTATCAGCCGTTTTTTTCGAGAGAATTTCAACAATGACATTCGGATATTTTC
>NZ_JAAHGT010001352.1 GCF_010672385.1 Okeania sp. SIO2F4 | reverse complement strand
AGTACTTAATTTTGATATTTGTACGGTTTTATGTACTGATGTTAAGTATAATAATATTTGTAATGTTATTATTTGAGATGGACTCAACTTTTGTTCGATCTGGTTTTGATCAAAGCCTAATATATTCTCTTTTATTAATTTTTATTTGTAATTACCAACCCTTTTTGATCGGATTTTTAACTGTTTTGCCAGTTATTTGAATAAATAATCAACCTATTGTGTGGCGCGATACTGCGCTCCGCAACGCTCCGCGAACGCACCACACCCCCATCTATTCTCAATAATAGTGGGATTTTAGTTGAACTATTCTTCAGCTTATTTGATAAGTCCACCTCTATATATAGCTTTCAGCTACCTTGTCACCCCGTGAGAGAACGGACTCACAATAAGCTTTGTGATTTTATCAAAACGTTGGTTGAATACCCGCGCTCTCTCCCGTATAGCAGCGTCGGGAGGATGTCAATGTCAGTAATTATCCAAAGATGATATAACGATTTAACCGTATTGAAGTTGAACATTTTTATAGCTTTGCCTCGCCGTCACTGGTTTAAACTGAGTATCTACAAACTGCACTGGTTTGTAGGTCTCAATCCACAAATGTGCCCCACAAGGTAAGGGTTCATAAGGCTTATAAACTATACGACAAGGACCATCAAAAATCATCTGATAGCCCAGATCGTTACGATTTGTTTGTTTCAAGCTGACCACTGGAATCAATTGCTCAGGGGTCATTTGAGGATCGTGCCTAATTCTCTTACCATTTGCTTTAATGTAGTGTTGATTTACATGAACTAGGGTTGGCTTCTTTCGCTTGTGATGACACCAGACACCTTTGGGGCCTCTCCTTCCCGGTATGACCACAGGCATTTTGCCATACAGAGGAATTTGCCAAAGTCCATTTTTTTTCTTATAAGCACCTCTAATTCTACCCTGAGCAAGTAACGCTCTGACTCTTTGACAACAGATACCTAATAAAAAAGCAGCTTCTCTAGTTCCGATCTCAGTCATTTTTACTATAGCGCTATAGTTTGTATATAGTAATAATTATATTTATAATTATATATTAGTCATCAGATCAATAAATTCTGTTATATTCGCTACATTAAATGAAATGAAATGAGGTGAGATTATATTGTGAGTTTTCAATTCTCTAAAAAAAAAATCACCCTCCCGAAATAAAAGGTGGGTGATAGAAGCAAAGTTTAAGTTTCAAAATGTTTTTAATACTAACCTTTATTTTTGATGAGCATGACACGGATAATTTCGTTGACTGTCTCATCAGGAATTTCAAGAGCATTACACAAACTGCCTAAAAGCTGCTCTTCTTCTTCTGTAACTTCACCGTCTGATAAAACAAGGTCAGTAGCGATCGCAAAAGTAGTCTCATATAATTCGTGGGGAAGTGACTCAAAAGCTGCACCAAGAAGTGTTTGAGGTCCCTGTCTTTTCAGCATTCCACAAAGTTTGTCGAACATTCTCCGCATAACTTCACTGGGGTAACTTCTGAATAGTTGCATTCGACCTAAGAGCTGATTCATTAAGAAAATCTAAAGAAAGCTACATAAGAGTGAAACATAGTTTTATGATCAATGATATTGTGGATATAATTGTGACTAATGAGCCGTATACCTGCGCTCGCTAACCCTCAACGT
>NZ_JAAHGT010001351.1 GCF_010672385.1 Okeania sp. SIO2F4 | reverse complement strand
CTATTTAGTTTCTATGAGGATGGTCATAAAGAATGTTGTGCAATTCGAAAAGTTAAGCCACTACGTCGCAAACTTGCAACCGTCGATGCTTGGATTACTGGACAGCGTAAAGACCAAAGCATTTGAATATTTGCTAATTCTGCTGTAGAATTAGCTAACTTTTGCGGAAACTGACTATTTTCAAATATTTGTGCTACCTCTAGAAATCTATCGGAAGCTATCTGAAAATCTTTAGAACTTTTAGCAACAGTAGCAGCAGCTTCTCCTAATCTTACAAAAGTCTGTTCTGCTAATTTACTTGTAGTAGCATTAGCGTTATAAATTTCTTGAATTTTATCTTGTAGAGCTGACTCTACTCCGACTCTAACTGTTTGACCAAATCTTGTTAAAAATCCTTCAAAGGAATAGGCGACAGCTTTTACTACTTTGTCAAGCTGAGTTTGACCTTCGATAGTTTGTAAGTAAATATTATCTAAATAGTCTTCTAGTAAACTGATTAATCTACTTTTGGCAAGGCTAGTATTGAAAATCAAATTAACTGATGTAACTACAGCACTAAATAATATTGCTACTAAGCTGCTCGTAAAAGCAATTCCCATACCTCGTAATGGTACTTCTAATTCCTTGAGCAAACTACTAACATCGGTAGCATTAGTATCGCTAATTGTTTGGCTCAAAGAAGTTAAATTAATAGTAATACCGACAAAAGTACCTAATAATCCAAAAGATACAAGTAGATTGGGTAAAATTCGACAAAAATATTCTATTTGTTCATAAGAAACTAATCCTAATAATCGCTGTCTACTGTAAACTTGATCTATTAATGCTCCTGTATTAACTTGCTCTAGTTTACTGCTAGCATCGGCAAATCTGCCCTCTAAATATTCGATAAATCTTGGCTTCTTTACTGACTGCTGATTAATCAGTCTCCTAACTTTATTTCCCTGATTTGCTAAGTCAAAATAAAGTACCATTCTTAATAAGATAGCTACAAATGATGGTACAATTACTAATATAATTATTAGAGGTATTAAATAAGATGGTATTGGTGGCATAGTAACATCTCTGATGTTTTAATAGTTATAGAATTTTTGGGCTTTGCTGAAACACGGTGTGAAAGAAACTCCACTACTGGACTCTTGCCGAGTCATTAATATAAGTGCAAATCATATCTAGTTCCCACTTTTGGTTGGGAAAAAAAACTTCTTTCTATCTCCTGAGTTCTGAGTTCTGAGTTCTGAGTTCCAGATATCATACATTTATTCAGCAACGCCCATTTTTGATGCAGGTAATTTATATTACCGAAAAATTTGGTTTAAAGCCTTGCCCTTTTAGGGCAACTTTATGCTATGCTTAAAGAAGCAGAAAGGTATTCAACCGCTCTAAAAAACCTAGCTATTAATCGTAGCGCATTAGCACCTTGAAAACTGCGGCCAGAACCCGTGTCCCACTCAGGCGCAAGGGGTTTGTTCCAGGCGAGGTTTCCTGGCCATAGGAACGCCGACCAAGAGAGGGAATGCTGACCAAGAAAAGAGTTATAGAGTTTTGCACAGGAATCCTTGTGCATGGAAAAACTTCCTCGCATCAAGTACCAGAGAACCAAAGTTTCTGAGGTTTGAACAGTACCGTAGGGCATAATTCCACAGGCTTTTAAATAGAGA
>NZ_JAAHGT010001350.1 GCF_010672385.1 Okeania sp. SIO2F4 | reverse complement strand
TCAACAACCTGAACATGAATGTGAGAAGAGTCGCTGAAAACTTTTTCCAGTTTTCAGCGCTCAAATTCCACCTTTGCACGGGGGGTGAAGCAGAGGTGAGGGATAGGGAAATCCCCACTGACTGTAACTCAGGAGACACACAATGATTATTTCACAATTAAACTACTTAGAAACTGCCAACGAAGAAGTACTTGGTGGCGGTGGTGTTAAATTCGACAGCTACTTCAAAAAGGATGTGTATGTCACAGAAAAGTTTAACACTGTAGTCAAAAACGACATATATTCCCAAGTTCACATCTATGGCAACGCGGCTGAAGCTCAAGCGATAGCTAATGCTTATGGCAAAAATACCAAAACAATCACCGACACTAGTGCTCAAGCTACTGACTACAGTTCTGAGTCCTTCAGCAAATCAATTGCTGTTGTTTACTAATTCCAATTTGATTGAGCCCAGATTGGGGATCTGAGTGGCTTGGTCAAGTTTTCCCCTGCTCAATACCCATCAGGAGCTGAAAACTTGGCAACAAGCTGAAAATGAATGTGATCAAAGTCGCTGAAAACTGGAAAAAATTTTCAGCGCTCAAATTAATTCTGATGTATAGCCAAAGGCAGAAGATTGATTATTGCTATTCGGTGGTTTGAGCGTTTGAATATGTCCTAACCTTTGTGGCTACCCCTATCAAGAAAAAACGTAATATCATCAGGGTTTCAAGTTTTTTAGAAAGTATATAATTTCTCTGGAGTTGCTCTTAGTTAACAATTTTGAGCCACACCAGAGCAGAAGGTAATACCCGGAGCGATCACAAACAGAGCGATCGCTAAATACGGAAGTCTTGTCAGAGCTGAGTTTTCGAGGTAGAAATGCCTAGTCCCGAAAACAACAGTGTGTTAATCTGTCACGACTCAAAATTATCATTGATTAGAGCTTTGTCAAAATTATCAATCAATCACATTTTGAGACTAGAAAAATCATGATTTTTCTCACAAAACTTCAAGTCAATAAAATCATCAAATCTGCGATAATTTTGTCATAATCCAACCTGAAAAATGACTAATTATATCTAATCATATGATTTCAGGTTATCCCCAAAAATTAAGCCTTGGTTGAGTTAAAGAAAAATAAATAATTGCTCAACTGAAAACTCGTCATGGAGTCATCAAAGAAGAATCGTAAAAAAATTTTTTTCTGGTATTTAATGGTTAAAATATGACGCATTTTAACCTTTTTGCTAGGCTAAAAACTTAGGGCTTATTTACTTTTTGATTTGTACTAAATCCTGGTAATACTATCATAATTGCTTAATTCTCTTCAAGAATTAAGCAGCTTTTGATGGCGAAAAGCCTAGATAAAAATTAGTCTATTTTTTTTAAATACATCTGCCAAATTGGCAACCATTCCCGAATTATTTTGCTTATATTAAAAATGTCAAACCAAACCAAACTGTTTGAAAAAAAATAAGGCAACACACAATGATTATTTCTGAATTAAACTACTTAGAAACTGCCAACGAAGAAGTACTCGGTGGCGGTGGTGTGAAATTCGACAGCTACTTCAAAAAAGATGTATATGTCAAAGAATACTTTAACACTGTAGTCAAAAACGACATATATTCCCAAGTTCACATCTATGGCAACGCGGCTGAAGCTCAAGCGATAGCTGATG
>NZ_JAAHGT010000135.1:7556-15172 GCF_010672385.1 Okeania sp. SIO2F4 | reverse complement strand
TCTTCTAGGGGAGATTGGATATGGCGTACTTCGGAGCGGCTCTGCATTCAGAGAGAAACCTCGCCATCTAAGGACTGCTTTTTCCCCTTGATTTGTACTGGAAAACGTAAAGGTATCAAAGTTAATCCTCCTAAATTCATGCATTAGAAAGTCAAAGCAAACTGCAAGAAAAGTAGGTGCTAATTACAATATTTGTCAAGATAAAATCTATCTACTAAAAGTAGGTAAGATTAAGGGAATAGCAGAAAATAAATTATCCCAATTTTTCTACTAATCGCGTTAACTGGTTACTTCCTACTCCCTTACTTTTTCAATTTCTTCCCTCCGACCTACTCCCTCCGACCTAGTCCCTTATTTTCATAGCTAATGGGATAATTTTTTATTTGGAAGTCCCTAAAATAGTTTAGTCTAGAGAATTACCTAGTGCAGGATGGCGGAAATAACTGACCAGTTACAAAATCCTAAAAGCCTTACTAACCAATACTTTTAAATGCATGACTTTTAATTTCCGCGTAGTGGCAATAGTATAATTTGACATAAATTAATGTATTTCACATCTACTGTGAAATATTATAGAAAAACTTATCCAATAGATAGTAGCGAATAAAATTATGAAATTAATGCACGATGGACTCAAAGATTTTTTGCTTCTAGAAGAATATATTGAGTCTCAAAAAATCGGATTTATTTCTTTAGAAGTTCCTCTTCCTAAATGGATTCTAAATTTCAGTCAATCTATTAAATACTCAATAGGTTTACAGGTTCGCCGTGAGTATCGCCACATTTCTATGGGTTTAAGATCCCTCAAATTTTCTGATGTTGATACTATTTTTATTTTCGAGCTTTACAATCAACATTTGTTATTTGTTATGCCTTTATTCGCTCTCATGGCATTACGAGGGAAAGAAGTTTTAATATGTTTACATGGCAATCAGCAATTTGCCATGACTAACAAAATTAAATTTTGGGGATTACTCTATCTAAAAGCTTATTTAAACCTATTTAAAAATCTCAAAGTTGCTACTTTTGAAGTAGATGATGATGTACTTCCTGAAAAATTTAGATTACCAGATACATCTAAATACATAATTCCTCATCCTATTATTAGTGAAGCTAAACCTAAATTTTTACCAGGAGAAAGATTACCCTCCAATGTGCCAATTAAAATTGGTGTTGTAGGAATGATTCGCCCAGATAAACCTATCGCTCAGGTAATTGATAAATTACAAGAATATATTAAATCTTCAGAGCATCAATGCAAACTGGTAATTGGAACACCTTTTGGTCAAAAACCAGATTATTTAGATGAACTTAATGTCACTCTTTCTGACACTACTACACAAGAAGAATATGTCCAGATTTTAACTGAAATAGATATTTTAGTAATTCATTATGAAAAAGACCGTTATTACTACCGAACAAGTGGAGTAATTAGTGATGCTGCTTCTTGTGGATGTTATATTATTGCTTCTGATTATCCTGTTATTAAACATCAAGTTAATTGGCCGGAAAAAATTGGTTCTACCTTTTCTAATTTTGATGAAATTTCTCCTCTTATAGATGAGGGTATAGTTCATATTCGAGAAAAAGGTCAGGATAATCACTGGTTGTGGCGAGAAGGAAGAAGCGCAAAAGCTATAGCTAAAATTTTATTTCCTGATAATTATAAACCAGAAAATAAGGTTGATAGCGGAGTAGGAGAGTAAGGGAGTAGGGGAATTTGAAAAAGGCACTCTTGATAACCAGATTTGCTACAAGAGACTGCTTTTCAATAATTAATAATTAATAATTAATAATTACCTCTTCTTAAAAACGGATAGGATTGGTTAAAAAGAAAAAAAATTTTCTTTTTTCTCCTTGAAAGAAGAGGCTTTAAACCTTTATTTTTCGGTAAAATAAGCATGAAAATACTTGTGAACCAACTAAATCACGACTTACGCAGGGGTACTATGATATAGAGTGCAAAAACTATAGCGCTATAGTTTTTAACACTACATACATGGTCTTTGCGTAAGTCCTATAAATCTTCAAAATAGAATAAGGCTAGGGTTAACATCCTCCCGACGCTGCTCTACGAGACAGCCCGGGATTCCCTAAGATCACTGGTAGGAGCTTTCTGCTGCCTATGCGCAGAGGAGCTGCCTCTTGCTACGGTAGCTCTCGCTAACGCTAATATAGCACCCGCCTTCCGGGATTTACTCCCGAATGGTCTTACAGTCGCTCCTAAAGACTTGCCAGCGCCGCCAAAGGGGGTCTCCCCCATGAGCAACTGGAGCTGACACTGCAAGTCCCGCAGCCAAAATATTTACCGAAGCGTTAATGTCGCGGTCATGGTGACTACCACACTCTGGGCAATCCCACTCTCTGATACTTAGAGACAATTTCTCTACTATGTGTCCACAATTAGAGCAACGCGCGCGAACTAGGAAAGTATCGGTCAATCTTGATTAATTCCCGTCCATACCATTCAGCTTTGTATTCTAACTGTCTTACCAGTTCTCCCCAGTTAGCATCACTTATTGCTCTAGCTAACTTGCGATCTCTTGGTGCGCGTTCCGCAAGCGAGCTGGCGTCGTCGCGGGGTCGCACCGCTTCTTGACCATGTTTTTTACTGCTAAATCCTCAACTACTATCGTTTGGTATCTTTTGATTAGTTGAGTGGTTAGCTTATGGGTATACTCAAGTCTTGAATCTTTAATTCGAGCGTGTATCCTGGCTACTTTCAGCCGTGCTTTTTGATAGTTATTTGACCATGAAGTTTTCCTACACAGAGACTTTAGCAGTTCACCTCAGTTTTTTGTATAGCTTGTTCAGATTTTTAGGGTTAGCAACTTTTTCTCCATCACTGGTTGTTAGTAAACTGGTGATTCCGCGCGTCAATACCTAAGAGTTTCTTAACTGGCTTCGTCTGTGTTCCCTGTTCCCTATTCCCTATTCCCTATTCCCTCATTAATTATGAATAATCAACCAAAGTTCTCTTATAAATACCCCACTCTTGAACCAGGAATTTTAATTAAACGTTATAAAAGATTTCTGGCAGATATAGAGTTAAAGTCTGGAGAAATTATTACTGCTCACTGTGCGAATACAGGTCCGATGACTGGAGTTTCTATTCCAGGAAGTAATGTGATGGTTTCTCATAGTAATAATCCTAAAAGAAAATTGGCTTATACTTGGGAATTAATTGAAGTAAGGGATAATGAACCGACTTGGGTGGGAATTAATACGGCTTTGCCAAATCGAATTATTAATTTAGCTTTGGCAGAATATTTGTTTCCTGAATTGGGAAATTATCAGGAAATTAAAAAGGAAGTTGTTTATGGGAGAGAAAGGAGAAGTCGGGTAGATTTTAAGTTAATTAGCGAGACTAAAAATATTTATCTTGAGGTGAAGAATACTACTTGGGCAGATCGACGAGTTGCTTTATTTCCAGATACGGTTACGGAGAGGGGGCAAAAACATTTACGGGAGTTAATAGAGGTAGTTGAACAAGGGGAAAGGGCGGTATGTTTATTTTTGATAAATCGTGGTGATTGTTATCAGTTTGCTCCTGGAGATATTGCCGACCCTGATTATGGTAAACTTTTAAGAGAAGCTATGATCAAAGGGGTAGAAATTTTGCCTTGTAGATTTGTAGTTACTCCTCAAGAAATTCGTTACTTAGGTATAGCAGAATTTATTAATTAAGATATTGAATGTTGGGTGAAAAAATCTCAAAAAAATATTCAACAGCTTCAAGTATAAATCTCTATTATTTTTTGATAAATAGCAGGTGACTTTAAATTAAGTTGTCACAATTGTTTGATGCTTTAGTGTTGCCTATGCCACAATAGACATCTCCAGAAAAGAGGGAGTAGGGAGTAGGGAGTAGGGAGTAGGAGGAAATAATTGACTCGATAATTGATTGGATTTTTTATTTTTGGAGATGTCTAATAGTGGCAAATAAATTTTATGTTTTAAATTTGTAATTAACTTGATTCCTTCATACAGATTAACTTCTCAGAGTGATTTAATAGATAGCAGTTGAAGTAAAGGAGATGTAGATTTTATTTTTAAGACTTTCCTGTTCCCTTTACACTGATATTTGTATATCCTGAGTACCTTGCTAACGGCTGTAGGAAAATAAATATACACTCAAAAATCTGTGTCATGGTAAACATTCAGCTATTAGTCAACAATACATTGAGATTGACAAGGAATTTAGAGCTTTATTTCTAGAAGGCGATTTACATTGTGTCTATGAGAAGAGTATTACTGAAGCAAAATTTGTTGGAAATTTAAGTAGATTACATTGGGAGGGAGGAAAAGCTAAAATTGTCTTGGATAAAAATTTTTTAGAACGAATAGGATATTTTTGTAAACCCATATTTGAAAATTGTGAATTAAGATATACAGGGCTAGATATAGCTTTCGATAAAGATGATAAACTTTGGCTGATTGAAGCTAACTCTGCACCAGGATTCAATTATTTTGTGAGAGACTGTGGCGAAGAATTAGCAATAGAATGGTATAGGAAGTCTCTCCTATCAATCTTCTGCAAATAGTCTTAGGGACTTCCAAATAAAAAATTATCCCATTAGCTATGAAAATAAGGGAGTAGGGAATAGAGATTCATTAATGGATAATGGATAATGGATAATTACAAGAAGGTTAAAACCGTACGGGAATTGAATATAAGGAAATTCAAGAGCACTTTTCTCTTTTGGGAGATTGGATATGGCTAGGTTTCCTCAGCATTCCATCCTAAGGTCATGCTCCGCTTTCCGACCGCTTTTTACCCCCTTAAAAGGGGAGGCGCATACCCACAATTTTTCAGTAAACATAAGAATAATTGGTAGTCCTAAAGATGTAAGGATGTGAGTTACTAAATACCTTCAATTGCCACAAGTTAAACGAGTAAAATCATTACTTGTTTACCACTACCGAATAATTAAGACGCTCCTAGCTAATAATTATCAAAAAGGTTTCAAATGTTTGTATTAATTACTTAATAATTGAAGTGTTGCTTAAGTATAGCAATACTTTATCATCCAACCAGATTTATATCTGCCTTAACCCAGCTAATACCATTTCTCAAAAAGAATGCTATACCCGATCGGGTGGGGAAGCGTGGGGAATTTGGGGGTAGGGACGTTGCATACAACGTCCGTACAACATAAGAATAATAAACATTAACTGGGCTGTTTTTAGCAAAAAAGTGATTTACCTTGTGTTAATTACTTAATAACTGAAGTGCGACCTAAGTATAGCAATGCTTTTGGGAATTGGTATAATAAACTAGGTTTCTAGTTTGATAATTTTGATAAAAATATCAATTATTGTTAACAAACCCGGTTTCCCACTGTTTGAAGATTTATTTTTATAGATCTTTTCTAAAATGACTACTTCTGTGAGAATTGAGGTGTTTCTTAAAAGTATAGAATATAGCAGTTATTATATTCATACATATTCATTTTTTTTCTTCTCTGTTCTCTGTTTCCCGTTCCCTGCTCCCTAAAAGTATCCAATATCTCACAACTTAAATCATATTGCTATAGTAAAACCAACATAACAAAGAAGAACAAATGCTAAGATTATCCCGGAAAATCTCTCTAGGAATCACAATACTTTTACTTACACTTACCAGTGGATGTTCTCTACTTCTCAAACCATCTCCCAAAGTTCATATCACTTTAGGAAACCCAAGTAATGCCACAACTTCTATCGAAAATTCAGATAATTTTTTAATGGAAAAACCCCAATATGTATTGTCATATAACCGAAATAAAGGAACAGCAAATTGGGTGAGTTGGCAACTCAATAAATCTTGGTTAGGAAATGTAGAAAGACAGGATGATTTTCGCCCAGATGAGAGTTTGCCTGAAGACTGGTATCAGGTCAGACCAAATGATTATAGAAATAGTGGTTATGATCGAGGACATTTAATTCCTTCAGCAGACCGGACTGCTAATGAAAATGATAATTCAGCCACATTTTTAATGACAAATATAATTCCCCAGAGTCCAGATAATAATCGGGAAACTTGGCGAGAGTTAGAACAATATTCTCGCGAACTTGTACGACAAGGAAATGAACTTTATATTGTTGCTGGAGGATATAGAAAAAAATCAACTCTTGCCAGTGGAAAACTAACTATTCCTAGTCGGACATGGAAAATTATCGTAGTTTTAAAACCAGGTAGTGGCGTGAGAGAAGTTAATAAAAATACTAGAGTTATTGCAGTGGATATGCCTAATTCTAATCGGATTAGAAGTGATTGGAAAGCTTACCGAGTTTCTGTAGATAAAATTGAAAGTGCTACTGGTTATGATTTTCTTTCAAAAGTTCCTCAAGAAATTCAAGATGCGATTGAAAGTCGAGTTGATAATCAGTAGAAAAGAGGGAATAGGGAATAGGGAACAGTTGGAAAAACATTTTTCTAGTCTAAGATTAATCATTTATCAATTATCCATTAATGTATATATCTATCGACTTATCTACTTTTCTTATTCCTTCTACCTTCTTCCTTCTTAAAAAAATCCTGAAATGAACTGTATTGATTTATAATATTTAAGTCTCAATAGAAACTGTAGCTACACCAGCATAATCTCCAGAATTAGTCTTACCAATTATATAAACATAAATTTCAATTTCACCCACTTTATAGACTTTTAAATTACTTAAATATTGTTTCATTAGCCTGACAATTTCCTGATATCTTTTCACTCGATCAGCTTCTTCTGAATTATGCCAATCTTTACGAGTAACTACACCTTGAAAAAAAGTATCAAATTCTATAACTTTAATTGGAGTATCCAAAGAATGTTTAGTAATTTTCAAAACCACTTCATTATCTAGTAAAATTTTCTCACCAAATTGCCAAGTCAAAGCTTCCAAGGGATAATCAGATTCACTCATCCATAGCAAACCTTTTGCGGTTTCATGTAGTAACTCAAAAATTTCTAAATTAGTTATAGTCATCTTGCATTAATTTTAAATTAATCAACAAATTTCTTGATAATTTTGGCATTCTCTGGGTTGAATATTGCCAAGAAAATCTTTAATATTACTAGCATAACTTGAGTCTTTATTTTTGAGACGAGATGAAAAATTAAAAGTATGAAAGTATGAAAATTGAATTGCTAAACAGAATGAGTTAATTAGGTAGCCTAACTTTCAACTCCACTGTTTACTCATGCAATTAATTTAATTATTGAGGTGGAATATTTAACCTATGTTTACCATCACAAAGTTCGACAATTTCTAAATTCGCTAGACTCATCTTGTATTAATTTCAAATTAATCAACAAATTTCTTGATAATTTTGGCATTCTCTGGGTTGAATATTGCCAAGAAAATCTTTAATATTACTGGCATAACTTGAGTCTTTATTTTTGAGACGAGATGAAAAATTAAAAGTATGAAAGTATGAAAATTGAATTGCTAAACAGAATGAGTTAATTAGGTAGCCTAACTTTCAACTCCACTGTTTACTCATGCAATTAATTTAATTATTGAGGTGGAATATTTAACCTATGTTTACCATCACAAAGTTCGACAATTTCTAAATTCGCTAGACTCATCTTGTATTAATTTCAAATTAATCAACAAATTTCTTGATAATTTTGGCATTCTCT
>NZ_JAAHGT010000135.1:0-7456 GCF_010672385.1 Okeania sp. SIO2F4 | reverse complement strand
ATTATTGAGGTGGAATATTTAACCTATGTTTACCATCACAAAGTTCGACAATTTCTAAATTCGCTAGACTCATCTTGTATTAATTTCAAATTAATCAACAAATTTCTTGATAATTTTGGCATTCTCTTGGTTGAATATTGCCAAGAAAATCTTTAATATTACTAGCATAACTTGAGTCTTTATTTTTGAGACGAGATGAAAAATTAAAAGCATCAAAATTATTCCATAGTTGTAGGATGATAATCATGCTTTCCAGAACCTAAAACTGTAGTTATATAAAGAAAAATTTTTGGGCAGATATCACAATCATCCCATGATAGTAAAACGCCAAAAATTCAGTTCTCAAAAAGCATAAGTTATAGAGATTTACCAACTTTCCTCTGCCTTCTTCCTTCTTGTTTCTTTGTTCCTCAATAAACTATTAGGCATCTCCAATAAGAAAAAATAAAATAAATTATTGTACAAAAATAATCAATTATTTCCTCCTACTCCCTACCCCCTACTCCCTACTGCCTCTTTTCTGGATGTCTATTGAGGTGGAATATCTAAACCTCGTTTACCTCCCCAACGTTCAACAATTTTATCATCATAATCATCAGCAACTTCCAACACTGCCAAAACAGACACTTCCAGTTCATTTTGGTCACAAATAGAGCCAACTATACTGTGTTCAAATAAAATATTTCCATCGGTATCTAAAGAAAAACCACCAAACTGCATATTACTATTTGCTCGCAATAAAAATTCTAGTAAATCAGGATTTAATTCAGCTCCAATAACCACAGTGTAACAAGTATTAATAACACTATCCTCACCCCAAGGAGAAACTCTTACCGAATAATTAATAATCGGTAGTCCTGTAGATGTAGTAATTTAGGGTAGAGGTAAGGAACACTTAACAGGGAACAGAAAGTACCATGATTTCTTTGAAACTAAGAAATCATATTTCCTTGACTACTTGACTTTTTTTTTATATCACTACTTGTACACCACTACCTAATAATTAATAATTAAATAATTCAGCTTTATTAGCCTCCCCTTGAAAGGGAAAAAAATTTATTTTTTTCTTTTAGTCAATCCTCTCCCTAAAAGGGAGAGATAATTATCCATTATCCATTAATCAATTCCACCCAAGCAGAACCCAAAAATATACTAAACCTTGGTTCATCAAGTTTTTCCCAAGGGTAATCACTAAATAATTCTTCCATCCACCCATCAATTTTTTGATAACATTCTGCTTGAGCTAGTGTTGGAAATTCCATATTTATTGTCTCCCGAAAAAAAAGCTATTTATAATCCTCATATTGCTTGAACATAATTATATTAACTCTCAATAACTATCTGTTAATATTTTTTTGATGAGTAAGCGATCGCCAAAATAATTTACTTACCTCCATATGTGTCAAATTTAGCTTTCAAAAATCCCAAAATCAAGCAATATTAAAATCGGAGGTTATATAGAAAAAATATAGCAGTTAAAGCATCACTATCCAGACTTAATAGAATAGCTACCACAAGCTAATATTAATACTTAATTTCTTCTTCCTTTGTCTATAGGTTGTCTAAAATACAATTGTAAACTACCAAGAGGAGCGATCGCTTATGGCAATGACCATGGTTGAAAAAATTCTGGCCAAAGCATCAGGAAAATCTACCGTTACCCCAGGAGAAAACATTTGGGTCAACGTTGATGTATTAATGACCCACGATGTTTGTGGTCCTGGAACCATTGGCATCTTCAAACGAGAATTTGGCGAAAATGCCAAAGTTTGGGACAGAGAAAAAATCGTCCTTATACCAGACCACTATATTTTTACTGCTGACGAACGGGCAAACCGCAACGTAGATATTTTGCGAGACTTTGCTCAAGAACAAAACATCAAATACTTCTACGACATTATTGACCGCTCAAATTTCAAAGCAAACCCTGACTACAAAGGAGTTTGCCATGTTGCCCTCGCTCAGGAAGGTCATACCCGTCCGGGAGAAGTCCTATTTGGTACTGACTCTCACACTTGTAATGCGGGAGCTTTTGGAGAATTTGCCACAGGTATCGGTAATACAGATGCTGCCTTTATTACAGGTACAGGCAAACTATTAGTAAAAGTGCCAGCAACTATGCGGTTTGTCTTAAATGGAGAAATGCCTCCTTATTTATTGGCAAAAGATTTAATTTTACAAATTATTGGAGATATTTCTGTATCTGGTGCTACCTACAGAACAATGGAGTTTGCTGGCGAAACTGTCGGACGAATGACAATGGAAGAACGGATGACCCTCTGCAATATGGTTATAGAAGCGGGGGGTAAAAATGGAGTTATTGCTCCTGATGAGACTACCTTTGAATATTTGCGGGGGCGAACTGATAAATCGTTTGAGTCATTTTATTCGGATGAGAATGCAAAATTTTATAGTGACCGTTCTTACGATGTCACAACATTAGAACCTGTAGTGGCTAAACCCCATTCTCCAGACAATAAAGAACTTGCTCGTAACTGTCAGGATGTTAAAATTGACCGAGTTTATATAGGTTCTTGTACAGGTGGAAAAACTTCTGACTTTCTTCATGCAGCTAAACTTATTAAAGGTCATCAAGTCAAAGTTCCAACTTATTTAGTACCAGCAACTCAGAAAGTTTATGAGGATTTATTTACTGTGAAACATGATGGAAAAACTCTCTCAGAAATATTTTTAGATGCTGGTTGTATTGAACCTGCAGCTCCATCTTGCGCTGCTTGTTTAGGCGGACCGAAAGATACTTTTGGGCGATTAAATGAACCAGAAATTTGTGTGTCTACAACTAATCGTAATTTTCCTGGTCGGATGGGAAATAAACAGGCAGAAGTTTATTTAGCTTCTCCCTACACAGCAGCAGCTTCAGCTTTGACTGGATATGTGACAGATCCACGAGAATTTATGTAGGTTTACTGGCAGTTTATCGACAAATAATTCAGGAGCAAGAATTGAATTCTGTATGTAGAAGTGGATGAGTAAATTTGTTTATGATTCCTACAAAATCTTATATTTAATGGTATTTGATTAGTAGAAAATTCAACAGATACAACCTGAATTAATTCAGCCTCCTGACTACTCTATCTTTTTAAGAGATTACAACAGTTTACTGAAACTGACTTTAAGGTAAGGTTGAATACTTATTATCAAGATAGTAGGGGAGTACGCAGCTACTTCATTCCCAGGAAAAAATTGTCTGGGTTGATAGAATGAAGGTGATATAGAGAAGTGGAGTTAGGATTTTTTTCTGATAAAAAATAGCTTTTTATTAATAAAAACCCACTCCATCTATCTACCTCCCTATCAAGTCAGTTTTAGTCCTAATTTGAAACAGCTTTCGGAGAGTAAGGGAGTAGGTAGAGTTAGTTATTTGTTGTCAGAGAATATTTACCACCCTATATTTTTGGTTAACTAATTCTAGCAATATTTAGGAAATTTCAAGGGATACAAATTTAAAAGGATACAATTTTTCTCTAGTGACAATAAATTGACCCTGACGGGAGTAGGGGAGTAGAAGAAAAATGGAAATACATCGGGTCTGTTTATCCTTTCTTAGAAAGATTTGATATTTTATCCACAAGTTATTATCCGTACTCGATATAATTATTCTATATGATTATTTATTGAAACTTTTTATGATATTTGAATATACCCCTAGTTAATTTTTTATGGTTCTTCTAGGGTAGCTATGATAAATTACTACAAAATAAACTGTATAACCATTGCTATACAAGAATTATGGTCATACAAAAAGCAATTAATCATCAAAAGGGATTTTTATTTGGTTGAATCCTCTGCTATTTAAGGGTTTAAACTCATTCAAACTACTAATTTGCTAGAACCAGTCTAGGAGAGCCTTTTTTATTAATTAGGGATTGATTTTCCTCAACATATTTACTCATAAAATAAATTAGGTTAATTATGTCCTTAGTAGATATTGTAGAAAAAGTAAAATCAGGTGTTGTTCACATTATTCATACGATTAATGAAGCGAGAGTCTCTTCAGGAACTGGATTTATGGTTGAAGGATTATTAGTGACAAATTATCATGTTGCTTGTATTCCTCCCACTGATTCTGTTGTTGTTATTAGAACAATAAATAGCTCTCCCGATCAACTCCTGGATGGTATTTATATGACAAATCATGATTTCTTAAAAAGAACAAAAACAGCTTCTGATGAAAGAAATTATGATTATATAGTGCTGGATATACCTGAATTATCAGAACCAAAAATTTACAACTTTGATATATCTAATTATTCATACTTAGGAAAACGAATTGGAGATGATATATTTTTTCTGGGATATCTATTTGAACATCTTAACCTTGTCTGTCATTCTGGAATAATATCGTCTTTTTATAAAAGTAAAAATATCGATGTTATCCAAGTTGATGCAAGTGTAAACCATAGTAATTCAGGAGGTCCGTTAATCGATCCAGAGACAGGAAAAGTTATTGGTATTGTGACTAGAAATGGAACTGGTCTGACTCAAGGGTTTGAATCTTTTCGTTCTATTCTAAAGCAAAATATTGAAATATTATCTAATAGTGGAGTTAGAATGGTTATAGATAGTCTTGACTTTGCTCAAGGTATGATAGTAAGTCAAAATCAAATGTTAGGAATGACTTATGAGCTTGAAAGGTCTGCAAATTTTGGAATTGGTTATGCTTTTTCTGTAAAAGAACTAATAAATGACTACTTTTTTGAGAAATTCTAGAGAAATAAATAATATTTGCTATGGCAACCCCTAGCAGGTAACTTCTCTAAAATCTCAAAACTATAACGTTGTAGTTTTTCTGAAAATTAATTCTAGATGGATACTCAAACTAGACTTATCCCCAGGGGTATCTCAAAACTATAACGTTGTAGTTTTTCTGAAAATTAATTCTAGATGGATACTCAAACTAGACTTATCTCCAGAAGTATCTAAATTCTAAAAACTGTGACGTTGTAGTTTCTGTGAAAATTAATTCTAGATGGATACTCAAATTAGACCTATCCCCAGAAGTATCTCAAAACTATAACGTTGTAGTTTTTCTGAAAATTAATTCTAGATGGATACTCAAACTAGACTTATCTCCAGAAGTATCTAAATTCTAAAAACTGTGACGTTGTAGTTTCTGTGAAAATTAATTCTAGATGGATACTCAAATTAGACCTATCCCCAGAAGTATCCCAAATATAAAAACCCAAACCTTGGAGTTTGTGTGAAAATTAATTCTAGATGGATACTCAAACTAGACCTATCCCCAGAAGTATCCCAAATATAAAAACCCAAACCTTGGAGTTTGTGTGAAAATTAATTCTAGTACGAATACTCAAACTAGACCTACTGGCGTGTCAAGACTAAAATTGTGGGTCAAGGAGCAACGAGCGAAGACCTCTCCCCCAACCCCTCTCCTGCAAGGAGAGGGAAGAGTTTCCCCCCTTCCCTTGTAGGGAAGGGGGTTGGGGGCTAGGTTTTTTAACCCACATTTTCAAGCTTGACGCACCACTACCCCCAGAAGTATCCCAAATAGAAAAACTATAACGTTGTAGTTTCTGTGAAAATTAATTCTAGATGGATACTCAAACTAGACCTATTCCCAGAAGTATCCCAAATAGAAAAACTATAACGTTGTAGTTTCTGTGAAAATTAATTCTAGATGGATACTCAAACTAGACCTATTCCCAGAAGTATCCCAAATAGAAAAACTATAACGTTGTAGTTTCTGTGAAAATTAATTCTAGATGGATACTCAAACTAGACCTATTCCCAGAAGCATCCCAAATAGAAAAACTATAACGTTGTAGTTTCTGTGAAAATTAATTCTAGATGGATACTCAAACCAGACCTATTCCCAGAAGTATCTCAAATAGAAAAACTATAACCTTAGAGTTTCTCTCAAAATTAATTTTAGATGAATACTCAAACTAGACCTATTCCCAGAAGTATCTCAAATAGAAAAACTATAACCTTAGAGTTTCTCTCAAAATTAATTCTAGATGGATACTAAAGCGATCGCTACGTCTATAGAGAGAGTTTATCAAGTTATATCATGTCTGCTTAATTAGGGATAACAAAAATTTCTTTTCCTAATACCTTTTTTCTCCCTCCTGACTCCTAACTCCTGACTCCTGACTCCTGACTTCTCCCTAATGATTTATCACTGTTCATCCGGACATAATATTACTGAGGTACAGTTGTTTTTCTTCTTTTCTCTGTTGGTGCGCATTCCCTCTGTTGGTCAGCATTCCCTCTGTTGGTCAGCATTCCCTTGTGCCTGTCGGCGACGCGGGGTCTGACCGCTTGCGTCTTTCGCCCACGCGGGATATGACCGCTTGCGTCTTTCGCCGACGCGGGGTCGCACCGCTATTTCCACCGAACCAGAATTACTACTCCGTCCGACCTACTCCTTAAAACAGATAAAAAAATTGCCTTATTAGTTATTAACTTCTTCCTAATATTTTTCCCCTAAACAGAAGACCAATTTTTCCAAGGATTTTTCGATAAATTAGAATTAGAATATCTCTTATCATAAGATACTTCTTCTCCTATCCATTCAGGTAATTCAACTTTTTGATTTTCATCATTAAGTTCAACTTCAGCTACAATTAAACCCTGATTATCTCCAGCAAATTCATCAACCTCCCAGACAAATTCACCATGATAAACCTTATATCTAACTTTTTCAATTAAAGGTGAACTGCATAAACTATTCAACATCTCTTGAGCATCTTCTATTGGTATTTCGTACTCATATTCCGATCTAGAATTACCAAAACTAGGTCCTTTAATAGTTAAATAACCTTTATCGCCTGCCACTCTCGCCCTTAATGTTATACCATCTTCTGTAGACATATAACCTTGACGATAAACTTGCCCAACAGCGTTATTTCGCCATCCATTCCCTCTAACCAAAAACTTACGTTCTATCTCTATTGCCATTTTAATACTCTAGAAATATTGAGAATTAACAACATTTAGTATAATGATTATAATCATAATGGGAGTTTCTGGTGCTGGTAAATCTACTATTGGAAAATTACTAGCAAAATACTTAAATTGGGATTTTTTTGATGGAGACTCTTTTCATTCCCAAGCTAATATCAAAAAAATGAGCAATGGAATTCCTTTAAATGATGCTGACCGAATTCCTTGGTTGATAGAAATGAGAAATGCAATTGAGCAATGGTTGGCAGAAAATCAGAATATTATATTAGCTTGTTCTGCCTTGAAAAAAGCTTATCGTCATATACTTATTACGAACCCACAAAATATTAAAATAGTCTACTTGAAAGGTTCTTTTGATTTATTTGCCCAAAGACTAAGAGCCAGAAAAAATCACTTTATGAAACTTGAGATGCTCCAAAGTCAATTTGATATTCTTGAGGAACCAAAAGAAGCAATAATCATAGATGCTGCAAAATCTCCAGAAGAGATTGTCAATTCTATTAGGAAA
>NZ_JAAHGT010001349.1 GCF_010672385.1 Okeania sp. SIO2F4 | reverse complement strand
CTGATGCTATTGGTGGGATGAAAAATGGAAAAATTTTACAAAAAGCTACGGCACAAGCAATTAAATATTTTTTAGATTTGATACAGCAAGAGTTAGAAAATGCTGATTTGAGTGAAAGTGAATTAAAGGAATATTCTAAATTTTTCAAACAGTTTATTAAAAATCGGTCGGTATTAGAGGTTTTGGTTAGTGCTTTCGATCATAATCTCAAACTTTTAGATACTAATAAATTGGCTACTACTTGGAAGGAGATTAATCCACCTTTACCAGATGATTTTGACTGGGAATTTCTTGCCAAGCAATATCGGAGAAATGTTAAAAATATTATCCGGCAGTCTGATGAATTACGGGAAATATTAGATTCTGATAATCTGGATAAATCGGCAAATCAATACTCTGAAATTAGACCGGAATTTGACCTCAAAAAACATCAGGAGGGAATCCGAGAACAATATGGAAATCTAAAGTTAGAAAGTTTAGATACGAGTGGTTATGGTTATAATGATTTGAAATTATGGCGAATGTTTATTCCTCAAAATGTGCGGGAGTCTCAAGAATTTATGCCTCGAATACATGAGATTCCTAAAGAATATCGGCAGCGGTTAAAAGAGACTGGAGAACTTGAGTCAGAATTTTCTCCAGAACAATTGGAAAATCTCCGGCGCAGATATTTTGAACAACAGATTCGCTCAGTTTTGGAATTAATAGAAGATAACAACTATAAATATTTAGTTATTTTGGGCGACCCCGGTTCTGGTAAGTCTACTTTATTACAATATATCGCTTTGGAATGGGCAGAATTACCTCTGAAAGATTTGCCTTTAAAACCAATTCCTCTATTAATTGAACTGCGGACTTATGTGCGTAACCATGATGCTAATCACTGTAGGAATTTTCTGGATTTTCTGGAAAAAGGCAGTGGAGTTACTTGTCATTTACCTCAACAATAACTTGATGAAAAATTACAAAATGGCAATGCAATTGTGATGTTTGATGGGTTAGATGAAGTTTTTGACCCTGGCAAACGAGAGGATGTAATAAATGATATTCATCGGTTTACTAATAACTATAAAAATGTGCGGGTAATTGTTACTTCGCGGGTGATTGGTTATAAACCACAAAAACTCCGGGATGCTGAGTTTTATCATTTTATGTTGCAGGATTTGGAAGAGGAACAAGTTGAGGATTTTATTCAACGTTGGCATGATTTTACTTATCAAGATGAGGCGGAAGGGGAGAGAAAAAGGGAAAGGTTAAAACGGGCAATGAAGGATTCTCCAGCTATTAAGGAATTGGCAGGAAATCCTCTTTTATTAACTATGATGGCTATCTTGAATCGTCATCAAGAATTGCCGAGAGATAGAGCAGAACTATATGGTCAAGCTTCGCGAGTTTTATTACAGCAGTGGGATGCAGAAAGAGCCTTGATTGATGCAAAGATTGACCCGATGACTATTGACTATAAAGATAAGCAGGCAATTTTGCGTGAGGTAGCTTTTTTTATGCAGGACAATGAGGCAGGTTTAGCTGGTAATTTGATTCATGGAAATAATTTAGAAAAAATTATTAGGGATTATCTAAAAAGTGTAGATATTAATGAGCCGAGAACTGCGGCTAGGGTGTTGATGGAACAGTTGCGGAGTCGGAATTTTATTTTATGTTTTGTCGGCGCAGAATA
>NZ_JAAHGT010001348.1 GCF_010672385.1 Okeania sp. SIO2F4 | reverse complement strand
CTGATGCTATTGGTGGGATGAAAAATGGAAAAATTTTACAAAAAGCTACGGCACAAGCAATTAAATATTTTTTAGATTTGATACAGCAAGAGTTAGAAAATGCTGATTTGAGTGAAAGTGAATTAAAACAATACACCAAACCTTTAAAACAGTTTATTAAAAATAAGTCAGTTTTAGAAGTTCTGGTTAGTGCATTTGATAATGATGTAAAAATTTTGGATACTAAGAAATTAGCTACTATTGGAAATGAAATTAATCCACCTTTGCCAGATGAATTTAATTGGGATTTTGTTGCCGAGCAATATCGGAGAAGGGTTAAAAAGATTATTCGAGAGTCGGATGAATTATGAGAAATATTAGATTCTGAAAATCTAGAGAAACTGGCAAATCAATACTCTGAAATTAGACCGGAATTTGACCTCAAAAAACATCAGGAGGGAATCCGAGAACAATATGGAAATCTGAAATTAGAAAGTTTAGATACGAGTGGTTATGGTTATAATGAATTGAAATTATGGCGAATGTTTATTCCTCAAAATGTCCGAGAATCTCAAGAATTTTTGCCTCAAGTACATGAGATTCCTAAAGAATATCTCCAACGATTAAAACAGACTGGTCAGTTGGAGGCAGAATTTTCTCCAGAACAATTGGAAAATCTCCGGCGCAGATATTTTGAACAACAGATTCGCTCAGTTTTGGAATTAATAGAAGACAAGAAATATAAATATTTAGTTATTTTGGGCGACCCCGGTTCTGGCAAGTCTACTTTATTACAATATATTGCTTTGGAATGGGCAGAACTACCACTGAAAGATTTGCCGTTACAGCCAATACCTCTATTAATTGAGTTGCGGACTTATGTGCGTAACCATGATGGGAATAAGTGTAATAATTTTCTGGATTTTCTGGAAAAAGGTAGTGGAGTTGTTTGTCAGTTTCCTCAACAAGAACTCGATGAAAAATTAAAAAATGGCGATGCAATTGTAATGTTTGATGGGTTAGATGAAGTTTTTGAGCCTGCCAAACGAGAAGAGATAATTACAGATATTCATCGGTTTACAAATAACTATAAAAATGTACGAGTTATTGTTACTTCGCGGATAATTGGTTATAAGCCACAAAAACTCCGGGATGCTGAATTTAATCATTTTATATTGCAAGATTTAGAAGCCGAGCAAGTTGAGGATTTTATTCAACGTTGGCATGATTTAACTTATTTAGATGTGGCAGAAAGAGAGAGGAAAAGGGAAAGGTTGAAACGGGCAATTAAGGATTCTTCAGCTATTAATGAATTGTCGGGAAATCCTCTGTTATTAACTATGATGTCTATTCTAAATCGAAATCAAGAATTGCCCAGAGATAGAGCCGGACTTTATAATCAAGCTTCGCGGGTTTTATTACAGCAGTGGGATATGGAACGGGCATTAATTGATGCGAAGATTGACCCGATAACTATTGACTATAAAGATAAGCAGGCAATTTTGCGTCGAGTTGCTCATTTTATGCAGGACAATGAGGCAGGTTTAGCTGGTAATTTGATTCATGGAAATGATTTAGAAAAAATTATTAGGGATTATCTAAAAAGTGTAGATATTAATGAGCCGAGAACTGCGGCTAGGGTGTTGATGGAACAGTTGCGGAGTCGGAATTTTATTTTATGTTTTGTCGGCGCAGAATA
>NZ_JAAHGT010001347.1 GCF_010672385.1 Okeania sp. SIO2F4 | reverse complement strand
AACTCTTGAGCTAATACTTTGCAATATTTATTTAGGCCGTATTTACTTACACCTTTATTGTCCATCCAATATCTTAAACATTTATTTTGAATAAACTGAGATGTCCTAATAGCCTCATCTATTGCTTAATATTGCTCAGGTTTAGCTTTGACTTTGAACTCGTAAATTATCATTTTGGATCGACCTACCTTTTGATATTTATGCCATACATCATAGCATAATCAACTTAAAAAATGTCTTGTGATATCAGATATTTTCACGGGAACTAAAGTCGCACGTTTGCTTTTCATCCATGCGCTAAAGCGACATGGTTTTCAAGCTCTCAAACTTTTAAGATAAAATTATATTTAGTGTGCTATTAGTTATAAATCTGTTCGGCTTTGTTGCATGAAAATTGCTATATATATCACTTTGGTTTTTTTGCTGGTAGCCATTCCCATAGAACAGCTTTCATGTCGGCAACAGGCATTTTTCTGCGGGTCTTCTACCGACATTAAGATAAATTTTAGATACTGAAGAGCTAAATCTCTAATTACTAATAATTAGCTAACTTTTGAATGCAATGAATTTAACTGTTATTTTAACCAACCTCACCAGGTTCAGTAATGCGTTGGAATAAATAACCAGTACCTCGTGCAGTTAAAATCAATTCTGGATTACTTGGATCTTCTTCCAATTTAGCCCTCAGCCGAGAAATATGAACATCAACTACTCGCGTATCCACATGACGCTCTGGAGTATAACCCCAAACTTCCTGCAAAATTTCAGAACGAGAAAAAGGCTCTCCAGAACGACTTACTAATAACTCCAACAAACTAAATTCCATACCAGTAAGTCTAATCCTTTCATCACCTTTATAAACCTGACGCTTATTAGTATCTATTCTAATACTACTGACTTGAATAACACCAGAACTGGGAATACCATTAGCCCCGTTTTTATCCACCCGACGTAATACAGAACGAATTCTTGCTTCTAATTCTTTTGGAGAAAAAGGCTTCACTACATAATCATCAGCACCTAACTCTAAACCTGTGATTCTATCTGCAACATCTCCCAAAGCAGTTAGCATAATTATGGGAATATCTGACTCTTTCCGCAACTCTTGACAAACACCATAACCATCTAATTTTGGCATCATCACATCTAATACTACTAAATCTGGCTCTGTCTTGTGAAAAGTTTCCAAAGCTTCTTCCCCATCAGCAGCTGTAACAACATCATAGCCAATCATTGATAGTCTAGTTTCTAAAATGCGACGGATACTTGCTTCATCATCAACAACTAAAATTTTTTCTTTATGACTTTCCAATTTTCCTAAATCTCCTTAACTAAGCTTTGTAATTATATTAATTTTTTTAACTCTATCATCAAAATAACAACAGAAATTACCATTGTTTACTACATCCTCAACTTAGAATTAGTTAAACTTTAGGATTTTTGATATTTGCTGGTGAATATTAACTTATTTTAAGAAATGCCAAAACAGAAAACAAAATATGTATGTAGAGAATGTGGGCAGGAGTACGCCCAATCCTACGGCCAATGTAGAAACTGTGAAAGCTGAGGTTCAATAGAGGAAATAATAGAACAATCAACTACTACTACTCTGCAAAAGCTAGGTCTGACTGATATTGGCAGGGCTGCTCAACCATCTGAATCTAATAAATCTTCTGGTA
>NZ_JAAHGT010001346.1 GCF_010672385.1 Okeania sp. SIO2F4 | reverse complement strand
GTTGAGAAGCTAATATATATTAAAAATTTTAATTTTAATTTGAGCAAGAAATTAAAAAATATACTCAAGAGTAAATACTATTGTATTTTGTAATTATTATAGATGTGAGTATTAGGTCAACTATATGGTCGCAGTCAGAAGTACATTTCCAACCCCAAGCAATAAATCCACAAAAAATAATTTTTCTGTCATCTCAAAAAAATCAACTCGCCGACAGAAACCAACAGAAAAAAATTTATCTGATGGTAACTATACTTCTCAAGAGGGTACAGACTTACAAACAATTCAAGCACAGAACCAGGATCAAGTCATATCCCTACCCCAGTCCAAACCTCTGTGGTTAAAATCTTTGATAGCGACGCAATTCACTTCATCCATTGTCGCGGTATTATTAGCAAGTGGGAGTGTGGCCTTTTATGGCTTAACAATATATGGCCAGTCTAAATGGACAACAGAATATCAACAATTACAAAAACTTAGACAAAAAGAACAGCAGATAAGTGTTGCTAATGAACTATTAAAAAATCATATAGCTGAACAAGCATCAACTTCTGAGAGTGGTTTAACTTCACGAGATTCTGTCAAGAGAATATTTTTGGAACCAGCACCTCCACGTCCTGCTCCTAATCCTCCTCAACCTTATCTAGAATCTAGTTCAGATCATAAATATTTCTTCAAAACACCAGTGGGGTATTGAAGAAGTTAAAAGTCAAAAGTCAAAAGTCAAAAGTAAGAATTAATCAAAATTAAAAGTTAAAAATCAAAAGTATAGCCTTTCTCAAGCTCCTGAGGTACAGTTATCTTTTTGTCTTTTTATTCCCTGTTCCCAGTTAAGTTTTCCTTCAAAGCTAAAATTTTGTACCTTACCAGTATGTTAATTACATAATAATTGAAGTGTCACCTAAGTGTAGCATTCTTTACCAAAAAATTAGGTCTCAAACCAAATCCGGTTATTAAAAGGTGATTTTCAAAATTCATCTCTAACCGTTCTGCCTTCTGCCTTCTGGCTTCTGCCTTACCTTCACAGTAAATCTGCCTTCGTGCACCGGATTTAGTCTCAAACCTCTTTTTAAGAGGATAATAAACTGCAGTATTTCAAGCATAAGGCTTTAGCTGGAGATACTAATACAGCCTATTCCACCTGAGTAAGGTACAACTGTGACAGGCAAGAAGGCTGTGCTACAAAGGTTTTTATTTCGTTGTACCTCACATACCTGGAATTTGCTTTAACTGATAACTGATAACTGATATGAACTCTCCTTCAAATTCCCAACTTCGTCGTAGGTCTTTCAACCCCAAACAAAGAGCAAAATCTACTTCTCATCTCAAAAATCAAAACCCTCAAAGCGAAACAGATTATGTCAAAAATAATAGTCAAAAATCACTCTCAACACCCTCTAAGAAAAACTCAGAAAAATGTCGAACCTCAAGACTTTACCAAGTCTGGATACTTCTGATGTTGGGCTTAATAGGATTAATAATTAACCTATTTCGTTTACAAGTAGTGCAGGGCAAAGCATTACAAAAAATAGCCCAACAGCAGCAGACTATACAATCAAATCCTTTCATTCCCAGACGCCCAATAGTTGATAGAAACGGCAATGTTTTAGCAATTGATAAAGTAGCATACACTCTCTATGCTCACCCCAAAATTTTTAACCGCTCAAAACAAGAAGTTGCA
>NZ_JAAHGT010001345.1 GCF_010672385.1 Okeania sp. SIO2F4 | reverse complement strand
TCCAGAGAAGCTTTCCTTGAGAATGCTTTGCTGGACAGATGAAACGCAAAACCTATCTATACCTCCTACATAGGGAGGCCAGAAAAAGGGAGGTAAGAAAAGCTAAATTTTCTTTTTTTATACCCTGAAAAGGATAGGTTAGGAAAATTATTTCTTTAGTCATTTTTTTGTTAGCCAGTATTTGTAGATACTCAGCATATCCTCAATTTATCTAAAATATAAAAACTCCAACGTTGGAGTTTCATCACTCATTTATCCCTTATATATGTTAATTTAAGGCGTTGGTCAATCAAACTATGAATTCAGATATTTGGGCTGGCGCGTAATCAAGATCTGAATTATAAATACCTCTTTCACTACTTGTTCCTGTTCTTACCCATGAATGAACTAATCCCTATTCCCTATTGCCTACCCCAAATAGCACAGAAAATCATAGCTAAATTCACAAACACCCTATCTAATAGAGTAAATTAGCTATAAATTGAGTTTATCTAAAATCTATCTAAAAACTAAGACGTTGCAGTTTTATCCCTTATCTAAATTATATCTACTTAATATAGTATATCGCCTCGTCCCTGAGTTTATCTAAAATTTCAAACCTCAGACATTGTAGTTTTATCCCCTAGCTATATATGGAATAGTAAGTAAATTTTTGGGAATTCTTGTAAGGGAAAATCAATCTTTATCTGGATCAAGATCGAGTGAGACGGCCATGCAGTTAAAATAGATTCAGTAATTTATTTAAGAAATGGAAATCTGTTTTCTAGACTGCCTTCGTAGCGATCGCTCCTATGATTAGTTTTTAACTGCAAAAACTGGTCAATCAAATAACCTTAGCACTATGAATTTCTACAAAGAAATTAGAGGCATCACGCCAGTACAATTCTAGGGAACTAACTAATAGTAATAATTGGAAATAATGTCAGGAACTTTCTATTTCTGATTCATAACTTTCTAACTAAGTAGCATCAGGCATCATTGCCTCTAAATTTTTGGCATTTATAGCACTACGCAAAAACGTTAGGACAGTTTTGGAAGGCTGCATCTACACATTCTCGGACTGTCTTAAACTTAGGTAACATTTGTTTCATCCAAGTTTTTCAAACTGATCACCAGTTTTCAATCTTGTTGAAATCAGGGGAATAAGCAGGTAAATACCAGATTTCACATCCAGCATCTTCAACAACTTCTCTGATGCTTTCCCCTTGATCAAAAGTAGCATTATCAACAATAATAATATCTCCTGGTTCCAATTGAGGAATCAAACTTTGAGATCGCCAGGTTTCAAATAAATCTCGATTACAACAACCTTCAAAGGTTAAAGGAGCAAAGACTTTCCCATCTTTTAAAGCACTAATCCAACTAGCTCTTTCTCTTTTTTTTCCACATTTTAGAGTGCAGCATCTTTCTCAAGCGCGGACTATAACCATAAGGATAGTCATCTCTATTATCAAATCCCGCTTCATCTACATAAACTCTTCTTTTCTTCTCAATTTTTGAGATTTTTTCCCTGAAAGCTTCTCGTTGTGTTTCATTTCTTTCCTCGTATCCGTAAGTTTTTTTTTTCTGGTTATTCCTAGTTTTTGACAGGTATAACTGATATTTTGCTGAGTGATATTATTCCCCCATAATTCAGCCATTTTCGTTTGAGTTTGATCCTTATTTTCCTTGACAAAGCTCTTAA
>NZ_JAAHGT010001344.1 GCF_010672385.1 Okeania sp. SIO2F4 | reverse complement strand
GAGTAGTGAGGAGAAGGTTGGTGAGAAAGTTCGGGAGGAGGTTTATCAGATTTTTTGTAGTTTCTATGAAACGGACTTTGAGAGACAAGTTTTGGAGATGTTGAAAAAGCGGGCAGATTTGATTGATGAGGAAAGGTTGCTTTTATATCAAGCAGAATTAGGAGAAAAGAGTGAAGTAATTACAGTATTGCTAGCACGGCTTCAAGATGAGAAGCCTTTTGTGCGTGGATGGGCAGTTCATACTTTGGGAATGTTGTGCAATAGCTCAGAAACTGGCAACAGCTACAGCTCACAAATGGGATTAGTTGGTAGGTTTCGAGAAAATAAGTCTTTAATGCGTAGAAGCACAAGCTATACTTTGGGCAATAGTTCACAAACAGTAGTCAACAGTTTACTAGCAATGCTTCGCAGTGAAAAAGACTCTGAAGTGCGTGGGTTGTTGGCGTATACCCTTGGCAATTTGGGCGATCGCTCACAAATAGTAATCAGCAGTTTACTAGCACTGCTTCAGGATGAATATTATGAGGTGCGTTGGAGTGCTGCTGATGCCTTGGGTAATTTAGGTAATACTTCTGAGGCTGTGGTTAGTGCTTTGCTAGAAAGTTTAAATGACAATTCTCCTACTCGTTACAAAGCTGCTTGGGCATTGAGCAAATTATCTGACAATTCAAAGACACTGGTTAATCAATTACTAGAGTTACTACAGAAGGGTGATTCCAGTTTTTACGCTGGGGTTGCTGATACTTTAGGCCAATTAAATGATAAATCTGAGATTGTAATTAATGCTCTATTAACAATGTTAGAAGATCGAGATTCTAGTGTCCGTGTTAGAGCGGCTGAAGCTTTGCTTAACTTAGGCAATAGTTCGCCAATTATTTTTAACACTCTAGCGGAACTATTAGAAGACGAAAATTTTCTAGTGCGTAAAGTTGCTACCCGTACTTTAGGAGAGTTTATAAACAGCTCAAATACTCATACTGTGGTTAGTGCTTTACTACTAAAGCTTAAGGATAGTCATTCTTATGTACGTTGGAATGCTGCAATAGCTTTAGGCAAGTTGGTTAATAGCTCAGATACTGTAGTTACTGCTTTGCTACCATTATTAGAGGATGAAAATTTTTTTGTACGAAGGAAAGCTGCCTTAGCTTTAGGCAAATTAGGAAAAAAATCCCTTAATATCCTCCCCACAATTATTCAATGGATTCAACAACATCAAGATTCAGAATATGTCGGCAGTGGTATTGATACGCTGTGGTATTTAGTTGTAGGTGAGGAAAGTTAAGTCTAGTAGGTTGGGTTGACGTTAAGGAAACCCAACAATAATTAGATAGGGCTGGCTGAATAAATATAAAAGCATTGGCAGATAAAGGTTGAGCGCCTTTTTAGGTATCGAAAAAGTACGCCTGTTTCAGCTCTTCATGCTCATGCATGTTGGCATTTTGGGGGCATTGTTGGGTAAAAAAATTCTCCCCCACTCCCCCACTCCCCCACTCCCCCACTCCCCTACTCCCTACTCCCTCTTTTCCGGGGAGGTCTATTATTCAATGGATTCAAAAACACCAAGATTCAGAATATGTCGGCAGTGGTATTGATACGCTGTGGTATTTAGTTGTAGGTGAGGAGAATTAAGACAATGAGGCAGTCTTTAATTAATTGATAATTGATAATTACCTCAAGGAAAACTGA
>NZ_JAAHGT010001343.1 GCF_010672385.1 Okeania sp. SIO2F4 | reverse complement strand
ATTTTTAGACGTCCAGTGAGAATAACTGCTAAATCAATCTTTTGTTTTTCTATAAGCATCATATTGTAATTCCTAAAATTTTCGGTCAAAAAGGTAATTAATAGTGATATAAGTCACGAAATTTACTTATCTACTTCACTTTTGCATAGTTGAATAACTCACTCTTCACAATACTAAAAAATTACTCTTTACTCCAACTGCTCCTCACAACCACAACGAAAAAAACCAGAGATGATAAAAGTGTAGAGTTCAAGGTTAATCATCATGCTTCAAATTAAATTACTCCCCGGTGCAATTAACGAAATCATGGTTGCTGTTGCTGACAAATGTCCTCTAATTCAATCAGACCCTTATGGCCTTCTGGCTGCGATATTGGATGAGTCCCTTAGTGAAGAAGACCGCCGCAGTGTTTATAGATTGTTACGTTCTGTTGTGAGAGGACGGGTGGAACTAGCATAGAGTTGTCTATCTTGACCAGTGTCCAAATTGTTCTGGCACTTCAGCAATTAACAATTAATAATTACCTCTAATTTTCAGATCGACATTATTACAACCTGCTAAATTGGAAGTAGAAAATTGGCAGTTACCCACAATTAAGAAACCTATTGATTTTGGAATTCCACGCATAGTTAGGTTGACTTTTAAACATCTATACGTTAAGTTTATTCAATAACCAATAAATATTTAGTAATAGATAATTGACAGTCAATTAATTTTGCATAAAAATACCTATTAGATGCAACCCAATGGAATTACACCATTGAGCTATTGCTGCATCTATGTGATCGCTACTACTTAGTAAAGACTAAGCATATCTACTTCTTCGTCTCCTCTTAAATCTCCATGAAATGCTGTGTACCCTTCACAGATAATCAGATACTCTTCTGGACTACGTTTTTTAACCGTATCAGACCAACAGCCTCCATAATCCAAGCTTGTGATATCTTCAATACTTAAGTCGTCGCATTCATAGCTACGATATTCAAGCCATATCTCAAATAATCTATAAAGGTTTACCCTACTCATGCTGTACCAGCAGCAAAGATAAGTTTTCTCAGTCCACTCTTTCATTTTTTTATTCCTATCTAGTACAATATGAATGGGGAAGCAAGGAAGCAAGCATATATAAATATGAAGTTTACCTGCTTTCGTCTGCCAAAATAATCCGATCCAGAAATCTTGTATCTTGTATTCCAGAGTTATTTTCATCGTTTATTCGCTACATCGCTACAGGTTCAATTGTCAGACAGAATGCAGACAAGATCGCTCAAATCCACTTTCTGAATTATCTCAAAAGCTCGAATGGCTTGCAGTAAATACAAATTGTGTCGCGATCGCTTAATATCGCGAGGATCGATATTGAAAAAATCAAATTTTTCTGGATAATCCCATCCAGCCAAGTTTGCCAGTTCTCTGGCTAAGAGATTTAATTCTGCACGAAGAATAGTATTACTCATGGTATATAAAATCTTTACAGAGGTAACGTAAGTTGCTGCGTCTGATTCCAATACTTTTTCCAATATTGCCAGTCCGGCTCCCACCAAATTAAAACATATCTGGATTGTGGAAGTGGTGGTACTTCATGCACTTTCTTGGTTTCAAACTGATAAATAGTACCAGCCTTGCAAGGATACGGTGTACCATCGTGCTTAAAAAGAAAATCGGTGGTACTCAAGGAATAACCAATA
>NZ_JAAHGT010001342.1 GCF_010672385.1 Okeania sp. SIO2F4 | reverse complement strand
ATTTCACATATGGTGTTTGAAACTATTTGTGACATCTTTAAAGTTAATTGGTATTACCTGCCATCTGCCTATTGGTTTGATATTTTTTTAAACCCATCTACTTATATAATTTATTTGATTTATTTTGGGCAAAAAATATGAGGTTTAAGCGTCGTGATTTACTAATTTTTCTGGGTAGTGCATTTGGATTGGGATTAGCTGAAATTTTCCGCAGAATATTTCAGCCAAGCAAAACTATAAATCTCGAAAAGACTAATTCCCAACTTCCAGAAAATCCAATTATTTATCCTTCAGAAATTCCTACTCCATTAACACCCGCTCCACCAGGAATGTTTGCTCCGAAAAAAGGAGATATTCGACTGGTAATTATTAGTGACTTAAATAGTAGATATGGTTCCACAACTTATGAATCTCAAGTGGAAAAAACTATTCCTTTAATTTCTGAATGGCAACCAGATTTAGTGCTTTGTGCGGGTGACATGATTGCTGGACAAAAACTGTCACTTACTGAAGCAAATATTCAAGCTATGTGGAATAGTTTTGACCGCTACATTGTCACACCATTACGTCAAACTAAACAACCACTTGCTATTACTATTGGCAATGACGATGCTTCTAGTTATATTAAGTCTGGAAAATTTATATTTGCCAAAGAACGTAGACTAGCAAAGAATTATTGGAGTCAACATCAAAAAGATTTAAACCTAGAATTTTTCGAGGGAGATGAGTTTCCTTTTTACTATAGTTTTTTGCACAAAGAAATTTTTTATTTAATTTGGGATGCCTCTACATTTCAGATTCCTACTCAACAATTAGAATGGGTAGAAAAAAGTTTAGCAAATAGTCAAGCACAAACAGCAAAAATGCGAATTGTAATGGGGCATTTACCTCTTTATGCTGTGGCAGTTGGCAGAAATAAATTTGGTGATGTTTTGACAGAAGCTGAGGAGTTACAAACTCTGCTAGAAAAATATAATGTGCATCTATATATTAGCGGTCATCATCATGCTTATTTTCCTGGTTATAAAGGTAATTTAAAATTGCTGCATAGTGGTGCTTTAGGTAGCGGACCTCGCGTTTTACTTAATAGTAATTTACCACCTAGAAATACTTTTACTGTTGTAGATATTAATCTGGAACAAAGCAAAAGTTTTTACACTACTTACGACATGAAAACTTTGGCAGTTATTAATCCACAGGAATTACCAGAAAAAATTACTGGTTTTAATAGCTCCGTGTGGCGGGAGTTATAGCTGAAGTTAGAAGTCAGAATTCAGAAGTCAAAAGTAAGATAAATTAACTGTTTTTATTAATGCTACTTAGACATTTTATAGGATAAAAATTGCTATAACTATTACTAATAAAGGATTTATAGCAATCCTAAATAGGTCGCGGGTAATCAAAAAGTAGATAAAAAACTTCAAACTCCGGCCTGTTCCCTATTCCCTATTCCCTGTTCCCTATTCCCTAAAAGCGTTCATTAATGGATAATTGATAATGGCGAACTTGATAATTACAAGAAGGTTTTAACCGTACGGGAATTGAATATAAGGAAATATTATTTCTTCTCTCTTGGGAGATTGGAGGCAAGCGTTTGCGCTTCGCAAAGCTTCGAAGTTCGCGTAGCGTCCCGGAGGGAACGGAGACCTCGCCATCCCATCCTAACGGACTGCTCCGCTTTCCGACCG
>NZ_JAAHGT010001341.1 GCF_010672385.1 Okeania sp. SIO2F4 | reverse complement strand
TACTAAAGAAGTAGCAGTTACTCTTGTTAAACCCAGAGATGCGGAACAACTGCAATCGGATCGCAATGCCAAATTAATGAATGGTTTAGTTGAAGTACAATCCCATCCCAGTTTGCAAGCAAAATTCACTCTAACTACTGTTTCCCAAACCACACGATCTGTGGATAATGTGGTGACACCACCCCTACTCAGAGAAGAACCAGGAGCAATTGAATCGTTTCAATTTACCACCAGTCGTAATAGCGATCCAGGATTAGCTGCTGTGGAATTATTTAATGTTAATGATGTTAATTTGGTTACTAAAGATGCACCTTTAAAGCTAATAGTTGACCAAACTTTAGAAGAGGATGAGTACATTTTACCTATTAGTCACGATGGTGAATTTTTCTTACCCCTAGGTTATGGTGCGAAGCAGGGAGAGCAAACAGAAATTAGTTTGGAACGTTTACCGAAACCAACTACAAGTAGCCGTAGTTTAGATGGTTCGATTAAAATTTTCTTCAAAAAACTCAAGAGTCAAAAATTAGGAACTTCCTATGAATATCCGATTTTAGCATCAGCGGAGGTGAAGCAAGAAAATAATCGGGAAAAGGTAACTTACGAGAAAAATATAGAAGAAGTCAAAAAACAAGTTGATTCTGCTCAGAAAATAGTCCTCTACATTCATGGTATTATTGGCGATACCGAAACTATGGTTGGTAGCGTTCAAAGGGCAACAGTAAAGATAAATGGGGAACAACGTCCTCTGCGGGAACTTTATGACCTGGTTTTAACTTTCGACTACGAAAATCTCCAGACAACCATTGAAGAAAATGCGCAGTTGCTGAAAAAACGATTAGAAACTGTAGGTTTAGGAGCAAATCATGGCAAAGAATTACATATTGTTGCTCACTCCATGGGAGGATTAGTTTCTCGCTGGTTTATCGAACAAGAAGGAGGTAATGAAGTTGTGCAACATTTAGTAATGTTAGGAACTCCCAATGGAGGTTCTCCTTGGCCACAAGTTCAGGAACTAGCATTTGTGCTGTTAAATTTTGGTTTGAATAAAATTCCTGCAATGGCATGGCCTGCCAAAGTTGTAGCGGATCTGGGCGCAAAGTCTTTACAGTTTATAGAAGCAAACGATAATTCTCTCGATCAGATGCAGCCTGATTCAGAGTTTATCACAAAACTTGCTGATAATCCAGATCCTCACGTTCGTTATACTATTATTTCTGGAGATCGGTCGATGCCAACATCGAAAAAACAATCTAGTTTCCTAGAAAAGTTTAAGGCAAAACTTTTTAATAATCTAGCTACCAACGCATTTATTGATGGTTTGGTTTTTGGCACGGAACCTAATGATATTGCGGTGCATTTAGCAAATATTAAAAAAGTGAGTAGCGATCGCTCGCCTCAACCAAGGATATTACCGGATGTTGCTTGCGACCATTTGACTTACTTTACTTCAGAAGCAGGGTTGAAAGCATTGGTAGATGCTTTGAGTAATTAATAATTAATAATTCAGTAGGGTGCGTTAGACGGCTACAATATCAGACTGTGAAAGGTATTTAACAATCCGTCGTAACGCACCGCTTTAGTTTTCCCTCTGTCGGTGCGTTATATCAAGTCCAGTAGGGTGCGTTAGACGGCTACAATATCAGACTGTGAAAGGTATTTAACAATCCGTCGTAACGCACCGCTTTAGTTTTA
>NZ_JAAHGT010001340.1 GCF_010672385.1 Okeania sp. SIO2F4 | reverse complement strand
TTCCAGATCTAGAAATTTACTTTATCCAGTTCATTTTAACAAAAGTTAACAAAAATCAATTGACTTAATTTTAAGTTGATGCAACAATGAAAAATTGTGTTTAGTATCCGTAGAGAAAACCCTTGGCTAACGTAATTGTAATAGGTGCCCAGTGGGGCGATGAAGGAAAAGGAAAAATTACTGATTTATTGAGCAAATCAGCAGATGTAGTTGTGCGTTACCAAGGGGGCGTAAATGCTGGTCATACAGTAGTTGTTGAAGGCCAGACATTTAAACTACATTTAATTCCTTCAGGTATCCTTTATCCTGATACTGAGTGTATCATTGGTTCAGGAACAGTTATAGACCCCAAAGTTCTAATTGAGGAACTAGACCAGGTAGAGGCTTTAGGCATTTCTACGGCAAAGTTGATGATTTCTCAAGCTGCTCATGTAACAATGCCTTATCATCGACTGATAGATAAGGCATCGGAGGAACGTCGGGGCAGTCAAAAAATTGGGACGACAGGCAGGGGTATTGGTCCAACTTATGCCGATAAGTCTGAGCGGACAGGGATTCGGATGATTGATTTGATTAGTCCAGAGAGATTGAGAGAGCAGGTAAATTGGACGGTTAACTATAAAAATGTAATTCTAGATAAGCTTTATAATCTATCGCCCTTAGACCCAGACGAGGTGGTAAGTGAATATTTGAAGTTTGCCGATCGCTTAAGACCTCATGTTATAGATGCGTCTTTGAATATCTATAATGCCATTCAGCAGCGACGGAATATTTTATTTGAGGGAGCGCAAGGTACTCTATTGGATTTAGATCATGGTACTTATCCTTATGTTACTTCCTCAAATCCAGTGGCAGGAGGTGCTTGTGTAGGTACTGGTGTAGGACCGACAATGATCGACCGAGTGATTGGAGTAGCTAAGGCTTATACTACTAGAGTGGGAGAAGGACCATTTCCCACAGAAGCTAAAGATGAGGTTGGGGAATTACTAGGCGATCGCGGAGCTGAGTTTGGGACAACTACTGGTCGTAAACGTCGTTGTGGATGGTTTGATGCAGTAATTGGACGTTATGCAGTGAGAATTAATGGTATGGACTGTATGGCGATTACTAAGTTGGATGTGTTGGATGAGTTGGATGAGATTAAGGTTTGTGTGGCTTATGATATGGAGGGTGAGCGTTGCGAAGATTTTCCTAGTAGTTCTATACAATTAGCTAAGTGTAAGCCCATTTATCAAACTTTGCCTGGTTGGCAACAGTCAACTGTAGATTGTCGAACTCTGGAAGATTTACCCAAGCAAGCTTTGGATTATTTACGGTTTTTGGCAGAGTTGATGAAGGTTCCTATTGCTATTGTGTCTCTTGGGGCTAGTCGTGACCAGACTATTGTGGTGGAAGACCCTATTCATGGACCTAAGCGGGCGTTGTTATCGTCATAGAAGTCAGAAGTCAGAAGTCAGAAGTCAGAAGTTAAATTCTTGTTCTAAGATTTTGGTATAATCAATAAGCACATATAAGAGACAAAAAGTCAAGATGGAAGTTACAGTAGAATGTCAAAAAAGACCTGAAGGTAGCAAAACTAAAGCGCTACGACGGGAAGGATTAATTCCTGCAGTATTATATGGTCATCAGGTTCCAGAATCAGTTGAATTAACAATTGATGTTAAGAAAGCAAAGCAATTGTTAAAGGATGCATCA
>NZ_JAAHGT010000134.1 GCF_010672385.1 Okeania sp. SIO2F4 | reverse complement strand
CAAGGCGCGAATTAATTAATTAATAATTCGGTAAGAATCTTGGGGTGCATTTCTCACTTCTTTATGTCTAATTCAATACACTTTTCTGAGAAAAAAGCCTTTCAAATGACTTATACATAACTTCTCTCTAATGTCTACGTTTTATGTTAAGAAAGATGTTTATAAAGCATAGGGAAATAAAGAGGAGCAAAGAAAAAAATATTGTTAAGTGTCTTGAGTAGGTCTTATACCAATTTTCTTAAGTATGGCTACACATCATATTTCAAAAATTAAACATATAATCTGGCAGGAGACAACCAGTGTAGCCTAAGTTTATGAAATTGGTCTTATACTAAGGGTGAAAAAAGAATTTTACAACTCACATTTCGCACTTCAAATTGAAACATTAAAAGTAGTATAACGATCGGTAAGTTGGTAGGTATTTATACTATATCGCTCCTATTCATTGACCTTTCTGTGCAGTCAGATTCTCAGGAAAATATTAAGTATAAATACTCAATTACTTACTCCTATTGACCACTATAATTGTCTCCTGTCTCCTGTCTCCTATATTTAATACTACATTGTGTCGTGGGGAATGTAGGTTACAAATAAGCTTGAGTAAAAAGGGCTTTATTTGAATAACCTTCTCCTGACGGAGAGGTTGCGCGAATGGCTGGAAGTCAGGAGTTAGGAGATAGATTATTGTTGGTTTTTGGGATGAAGACTGGCTGTAAGCCTTATGAGGTAAAACATCCCCACCGTCTGCACCGTGTCTACAATTGGTTCGGGTCCAATCCTCAACAAATTGATTCTCTCTCCAGAATTGCTGTCTCCTGAGTCCTTCTTCAATGTTTCTGTGACTAAAAATAGAAGATGAACACAAAAAATGCTGAAATTTTATTCCTCCTGACTTTTAAGCAGCAGCCTAAATATTTGTACTAGCGTTTCTAGACTAAAATTGTGGTTTAGGAGCAAGCAACGAGCGAAGACCTCTCCCCCAACCCCTCTCCTGCTCCGAGAGGGGTGAAATCTACCCCAACGCTAGCACTTAAGGGGGTTGGGGGGTTGGGTTTTTTTAACCCACATTTTCAAGCTTGACGCGCCAGTACCAAAAATTTATCACGGCTGGTATTATATTATGTTGGCTTAGGGTTTATGCAGGACATGGGAACCTTAGAATTATGCACTTGGTGTCTGAATTTTATTTTTTGACTGAAGAAAGTGGCCTGTAAACTCGATAGTTAATTTGAGGAAAAATATTGTCGATCGCCTCAACCTTTTCCAACCAACCAGAATCAATCTTTCTCTCTAGAATCTCTTCATAAAGCTTAGTAAAACGCCTCAAATGCGATCGTGTCCTTCGCACGGCATAAGGAACCATAGTACCCGTACTCATAATAAACGCCCAGTCAGAAGATTGAGCCAGTAATAATTCTCGGCCTGCCTGATTTAAGGCCCGCACCTCCAGCTCATCTTGTGTTTCCCATTGCCCCAACTCAACCATTCGTTCTGTAGCCTGATGCAAATGAGGATAAATCCAAGAATTAGTATGATTAAGCCAATATTCATGGAAACCCTTATATCCCCAACTCGACTGTGCTGGAAGACAAACTTGATGTTCGGTATGTTTGTGTAAATAATCTGCCAAATGAGTCATCCGATAAGTGCTTTGGTCATACCAAGTTTTGCGGAATAGGAAATCCAAAAACCAAGGCCCTTCATACCACCAGTGACCAAATAACTCAGCATCGTAGGGAGAAACAATAATCGGGAGTCGCTCCATAAGATGGTATAAATGCTCAACCTGGCGTTCCCGATTAAACATAAAATTACCAGCGTGTTCTGCTGCTTTTTCTCTAGACCAGTAAGGGTCATACAGTTGTTTATCTCCTAATCCCAAGCCACGACCTGTGATTTTATGATATTTAATGCCTGTATTCTTCCGCTGGCCATTAGGCATAATATAAGGCTTAATATATTCATATTCTGCTTCCCAGCCTAAATCTTTATAAAACTCTCTATATTCTGGATCTCCTGGATATCCTACTTGGGAAGACCAAACCTGTTGAGAAGATTCATGGTCTCTAGAAAAAACAGCTACTCCTGTTTCTGTAAAGATAGGGGCATAACTGCCAAATCTAGGTCTAGGTCGAGCATAAAGTACACCGTGGCTATCTGTGAGGAAGTAACGTATACCAGCATCAGCGAGCAATCGCTCTAAACCTTCATAATAGGCACATTCTGGCACCCAAATGCCTCTGGGGCGACGGCCAAAGTTTTCTTCATAATGTTGACAAGCAACTTCTATTTGTGCCCAGACTGCCTCCGGGTACATTTTCATCAATGGGAAGTAGCCGTGGGTAGCGCCACAGGTCATAATTTCTAGGTTATTGGTGTCTTGAAACTGCTTAAATGCAGTAATTAAGTCACGATCGTAACGTTCCCAAAGTTCTCGAACATTGTTGAAGTGAGTGGCGTAATGTTCTGCGAGGTAGCGGATATGACCGTTGTGGATATTGTGGTCAATTTCCTTTTCTGCTAATTCTTCAAGTAAGCTTAAGTGGTGTTCATAGCGATCTTGTAGTAGAGGGTCTCGCAGCATGGCCACCAAAGGTGGTGTGATACTCATGGTCAATTTAAAGTCCACACCATCTCGCTTTAACCCCTCAAACATTTGGATTAGGGGGACATAGGTTTCGGTAATTGCTTCAAATAGCCACTCTTCTTCTAAAACATAATCGCTTTCTGGATGTCGTACAAAGGGGAGATGGGCATGAAGAACAAAGGCGAGGTAGCCGATAGCCATAGTATCTTAATATGTGATAAATAGGGTGAACTAAAATTGAAATCGAAAAAAATTATAATATTTTCTTTAAGATTGTAAGGCTAAAGGGGTAAAAAAGTTAATGCTATTTTAGATGTGGAGGAGAGTAGGGAGTGTTGGGAGTAGAGGGTCTGGAAGATACGCAAGCTGCATTAATAAAAATGGACTTTCCTCCCACACCTGATAAAAAACAAAAAAGTTCTTTTCTCATAGCGCAAAAGGTTGTTTTCTCATAGCGGTAAAGGTTGTTTTCTCATAAAATAAAATAATATAGATATGAAAATGGAAGGTTTCTACCCACTCCCCTACTCACCCGCTCAAGAAAATGTAGTCAACATTTATCACCCTTGGTATAACTCCTGGCAGTAAAGGTTCTTTTTGGGCTGACTATGGCAGAAAAATCAGAGGCAACTCTTTTGAAGCTCTCTTCAATTATTATGACAAATGAGTTAATTGTAGCATTGCTAGTTATTGGCTCCCCTCTGGGCATATCTAGGATAAAAGAATATAATAGGTTGTTATTACTGCTGTCTGAGGCTTTGCTATTGCTAGCTACTACAGTTATACGGTCTACTCTAAATTCTTCTGGTCTTCACAAACACTTAGCAGAATGAAGTTTAGTGAAAGATTATCTCAAATTTAAGAGGGCAAAAGATGAAAATCGAAGAGCGTCAAGAGTTACTTGAAGAAGCAATAGAACTTGTTCGTTTCTCTGATATTCACCTGGGAGATGAGATTCTAGAACAAGAAGCTGATCCCCTAAAACAACAAGCTATTGCATTATTAGAAAGTCTAAGAGAGGAGCGGGTAGAATTTTCGCCTAAACTGACTGTATATCCATTAAAACCTAAAGATTTCAAGATTGAAGAGCAACAGCTTTCAAATGATATTAAAGTAGGGATGCGCCACTACGATTTTTATAAAATTGATATTCCAATTACTCTGAAGTCTGCTCCGGACTGGGCATTTAGTAGTTTGTTTTGTGATGTCACTTTCTGCCCTGATGAAAAGGGCAGCGAACAGGTGCATCTATTGCCAATTATCCATGACATTTTTCCCTCAGATGAATGGCAGGAAATTTTGAGTTTTCAAGAGTCTCTGACGTTAGAGTTGGATGAAAATTTAGCTTTTCGAGCTGAAGCAGAAAAGATAGAAGGAAAATGGCAACAACTAGGGGCTGAAGCTCAAGCCAAGCTAGCTGTTCAAGTTGGGGGAGGAATCAAACTGGCGTTTGGTCCATTTAATTATCAAATTCGCAAGGCACAAATTAAAGGTCGAGGTCAGGGAACTGTCCAAGCTTCTTGGGAACTTCAAGGAACTAAATATGTCAACGAACAGGATGTCATATTGGGAGTAATTTTAAGGGTTCCCAAATCAAGAAATAAGCCTATCAATGCAATTGGAGCTTTGGAAGTGCAGCATGATTTTCAAGTCTGGAGTGCAGAGTTGTTGGATTTTAGGCAATATTTTCAAGGAGTTCATCAGCAATTTTTTGAGGGAGGAGCAGCTATTTCTAAAACTCAAGTTTGGGAGGATATTACTCGGTTGGTTTAAATAGGAATCCTAAAGAAGTCGCCGATGTTACAGTGGTTTTCATTTGGGTGAACCACAGTAGGGGCGATTCGCGAATCGCCCCTACGATATTTTACTTGTGATGATGTGGTTTATTGATTTGAAAAGCGCTGTAAGGAGCTAAAAATAGTTTTTAACAAGGGGTGACATTGAGAATGGACTTAGAAATACTCAATCAATTTGACTGGGGAGGGTAGATCAATTGAGTCAGTTTGTTAACTATACTCTTATTATCCGAAATGATGGCACACTTGTCCCTCAAATCAACGGGAATGAATCCAAACACGATCGGTTTAATGAAGAGCAATTAAGACATATCAATGCCCATCTACATCTCCTAAAAAAGAATAAACTGGATAGTCGAGAGATGTTCGTCGATTTTGGAAATTACCTTTTTGAGGCTTTGCTAAGACCTGTAGAAATCAGCTTTTCTGGAGAAGTTTGGAGACAACATATAAATAAATCTGAAGACACTAAACTTCGCATAAGAATAGTTTTTGAAGACTTCAATGCAAGGGAATTAACTAGCGAAATTATCAATTTACCTTGGGAATTTCTCTGCTATCCTGATGATGACAATTCCTTTCTGGGAACTCATCCCCGTGTTGCCCTATCCTGTGGCTATCAAACTTGGCTCAACAATCCTCTGTCGGGATATACTGACCGAGAATCTCCCTTGCGGGTGCTGTTTGTTCACGGTCATCCCTCAAAGCTGCCTGGTGTCGGTTTTGTCAACCTTGTGCAGAGAATCTTAACTGAATTAGATGACAAAGTTAAGGTTAGTGAGCTGAAAGACCCAACACAAAATCAGCTTAATAAGGCGCTATCCGAGAAACCTCATATTTTACATTTTTTAGGACATGGTAAACCAGGAGCATTAGCTCTAGGTAATTTATCAAATGGAGAGCCTTACTGGCTTAACGATAAATCACTATCTGATTTTCTGCGGGTAGGAGGCGTGAAATTAGCTGTTCTACAAGCTTGTGAGGGTGCATCCCCATCTGAGAAACTAGCTTTCACAGGAACCGCAGCGCAGTTAGTCAAGACTCATGTTCCAGCCGTGATAGCTGTCCGGTATCCAATCTCACAATCCCTGGCTTGGAATTTTATCAGAATTCTCTATGGCAAATTAGCGGCTGGGGAGCCCGTCGATGTAGCTGTGCAAAGCGGACGTGAACAGTTAGCAATAGGAAATGATTCTCATGCTTGTCGTGATTTTGGAGCGCCTGTCCTTTGGATGCGTCTAAGGGATGGATTACTATTTCCTGCTGTTACAGAACCACCAAAGCAAATCAAAACCTCTTCTTCTCTAGTAGAAGGCAATAGCCCAGAAAACCCAGAGCAGAGCAGTAGTGGATTACAAAATACGATTGAGGTTCCGGTTATTAATAATAATGAGCCGGACTCAGAACAAAAACTTTTAGAGTTAGAAAATTTATTAAAAGAATATCAATGGAGACAAGCAGATGATAAAACAACTGAAATAATGCTAGAAATTGCTGATAAACAACGAGAAGAAGACTGGGAAAAACAAGATATTGATAAAATTCGTCCCGATGTTATTTGCAAAATTGATCGATTATGGCAAGAACATAGTAATCAAAAATTTGGTTTTTATATACAATTATTAGAGTGGAACAAGTGTAAAAAGTGGAAAAAAAACAAAGAAAAATTTGCTGAACGTGTTGGGTGGTATGACAAGGAAAAAAATCAATGGCTCTCATGGGAAGACTGGAAAGATAAAGTTTTTAGAAATAATGTAAAAGTAGGTCTTCTTCCTACACCCCCTCCATTTAAAAAAGATATGAGTCATAGTGTTGATCTAATGCCTCAGCTTGTTAATAAGATTAAACAGTGCGATTGTAGTCATTTTGCATAAATATAAAGTTGAGTTTTAGCTAATTATACAACCTATAATTTTTTTATAGGGTGTACCTTATAATTACTGTTATTAGGATAAATTTTATGTCAATGTTTTGTATAGGACGCGCTACAGAACAGAAAGAATTCAAAGAAGTTTTAAATACTCTGATTAGTCAAAATTCTAACAGCTCTAATTCTAACTATCGGCGTGTTTTTATGTTTGATGGGTATGGTGGAATGGGAAAAACAACTTTGCTAAAAAAACTACAAGAAATTACTAAAGAAAAAGAATATGCAGAACAAATAAATTCTATTTTTATAGATTGGGAAGAGCAAAAAAATAAAGATATTAGATTACGGCTAGGAACTGAAAATATTCAACCTACTACTATACTGAATATAATATTTGAAAACTTTTCCAGAAGTTTTTCTAGTTTATGGCAAAACTGCTCCAGTAAGTATAAGCAGAAAAAAGAATTACTACAAGATAGTCTGAAAAAAATTGAAGAAGCTGAAGAAAGCAGCAGAGAATTGACACAACTTAATTTAGACAAAGATGCATGGGATATTTATCATCAACCTGAAGAAAAATTAGCACCACAGTTAAGTAATGGAATTAATCAATTAGTTGAGCAGGAAGGTAAACCCTTAGTTATCTTTTTTGATACTTATGAAATTATCGGTTCACAAAAATGTGACAATGCTGTGCGTCGTGTTATAAAAGGGACTAACAATACAATTATTTGGGTAATTGCTGGAAGATTCAATCTAGCAGAAAATACTTGGAGAAATGAAGAGGTTCAGTTAGCTCTACTAAATAAATTAAAAGATTCAAATCCAGATATTGTGAAAGCAGCAATTGAATCATTAGCTTGTTATGATCGAGGTCTTGAAGTTGAACAACTCATTAAATTTCTCTGGCCATTAGATAAGAAGCATCCAGATCGTTATATTCGTGAAGCAGCAGTGCGTGAATTAGGAAAAATAATTGATTCAAATGTTAGTGAAAAAATGTTATTGCGGGTAGTTGAACCAATTGTTCAAACTCTACGAAAAGATGATATTAGTCAGGTGCGAGATGCTGCCAAAAAATCACTAGGACAAATTTATTTTGCACTAGAGGAAAAACTAAATCTATCTTTTCCACCCCCAGAATTTACCTTAGCTGAACGAACCTGGAGACGTGAAAATAGAAAGGAAGAGGAACTTAGTAAGTTTTATCAGGAAATATTACCAACTGAAGTAAAACTTCCTTCTAATAAATCACAAAAGGTAGAGTTACTCACCCAGTTTCTTGGTCAGAACAATCAAGATCTAGATATTCAAGCTGCTGCTGCAAGAGAGTTGGGAGAAATAGGTTCACCTGCTGCGAATACTGCTATTCCAGAATTGATTAATGCTTTAGACTATAGTAATAAGAATAGCGATCGCTATCTACGAGAAGAAGCAGCAAAAGCACTCAGTAAATTAACACCTACGATAGAGATTGTAAATGCTCTGAATAAAGCTAATCGCCAGGATGTTATTAGCAATGTACGCGGGGCGGCAGAAAAAGCTTTAAAAAGTATTGCTAATCTAGATAATTCTATGGGAAAACGAGCGCAGCGCTACCTTAAATTGATGAATCCAGACGAGCTACAACCTAAAGAAACAAGTGTAGAAAATTCAATGGGAACTCTAGAAACTCTTAGTAAGATTAGAAGTTTGAGCGATGAACAGGTCGATCAACTCATTGAAGCTGCTCAAGTTCTTGGGAACTATGATCAAGAGCCAGAATTTATTAATGATGCAACTAAAACGTTAATTAAAGCACTAGAAAATGAAAATCAAGATCCAAATGTAGTTGCTGCTGTAGCAAATGCACTCGGTAAAATTGGGAATTTCTGCGCTTTGGGATCTTTACTTGGCAAGCTTGAAGAAATAAAATCTGGAGATCGGGTTGCTCGTCAGTTTGTTGTTAAAGCATTAGGAAGTTTACAATCAAAACTCTCAAAGGAAAATCAAAGTGCTAATTTAGAAATAGTCATTGATACTTTAATTGATACGTGGCGCAATGATGCAATTAGTAGTGTTCGAGGTGCTGTTGAACCTGCTATCCAAGAGATATATAAAACTACTCGCCATCCAACTGCTTATAAAGCATTAAAACGATATCCTAATTATAAAGATGAAGATGTTGAAGACTTTTATGAAAAGTTTTTCAGCGACTTTCCCCTGAATTAATTCAAAAATCCTAAACTCACTTAATTTCAACATATTACTAGAGGTAAAACCCAATGAACTTTCCGGTTAAAGCAAGAGAAGGCAAAGCTTACAAAACACCATACGGTCAAACCGTTACTGTATCGGATACAATGAAGAAAATCTCTAACCCTAATACCCAAAGTGAAGCATTAGGGGATTTAGGAATTACCATCAATAATTATCAGTTAAAGATTGAATTTTCTGAAACTGGCAACCCTTATGCAGAGCCAGATGGCGATCGCACAAGAGTATCTGATACTTCAACCCAAACTGTTACGGTAGAGCTAATACTTGATGCTCCTCCTCCACTTACTCTTAAACTTCAAACTCAAGTTTCTCCATTTACACAAGATAGTGTCAACTTTTTCGGTTGGGTGAGATTAGAAACTCCAGATGGAGAAGTGCGCAGTATTCCGATGACAGGTCGGGGTACGGTTGCTTTGGAGGGCAAAGAAAGCGGTGATATTCATGCTGGAATTGTTACTGGGGGAGCTTGTGCTTGTTTTCAACAAAGAGCAGCTTTGGTTTTAGCTGTGGCTGCTGCAACTGGTGCAAAGAGTGAACAACTCGATGAAATTGGAGAGAAATTGCACACTCTCAATGATAGTTTTCATGGACGGGGAGAAATGTTGGATTATACAGTTGAAGCAGCTAAAACTTCCCAGGATAATATGCCAAGCTATACAAAGTTTATGGCAGATCGTTATCCAGAAAGCCAGCGTTCAACGCTTCTTCAAAGTGTTATTGAGAGAGGAAAACCTAATGCTGCTTTTTATGAAAAGGTTTTAACTAAGATGACAGAAGAAGAGCTGGCAATAGATCGAGAAACTGAATAATTTAGCTGTAGTGATAATTGAGTCAATAAACACAGGACTTACGCGGGAAAACCTATAAACCCGGTTTTTTCGTAAATTTCTATTCTTAAAAACAACGATTTATCCGAAAAACTAGGTTTCTTTGTGTAATATCATGTTCGGATAATCACTTATCATAAAGTATATGGTTTGTAGTAGGGCTTCAGCCCTATCTACAGTTCGGGCTGAAGCCCTACTACGAACTTTAATATAATAACTATTTAGCCGAACATAATATAAGTCCTAAAACATATTCGTACAAGTCTTTATTTAATGGAGAAAAACAACTTATGGTTACTCAAGCAGCTTCAAACGAAAATATTTATGATGCTGGATTAGAAGCAGAGTTTTTTATTCTAAAGAAACGAATTTTTGAGGATAGACCCAATTTACTTCTAGGAACTTCAGAAAACAATATAACTGAGGAAGATCTAGACTATTTTTATACTCTTAATGAGGCAGTTAAGAAATACAAATATTTACTACTTTTGGGGGAACCGGGAGCTGGAAAAACAGTTGCTTTACGAGAGCTTGAGAAAGATATACAGACAGAAAGTAATAGTCTAATTACATTATTTGTACCTATTCAAAAATGGGATTACCCAACAGATATTCTTACGTTTTTAGCTAAAGAGATAGGTGAAAAAAAAGAGTATTTCCGTGAAAAAATCGAAACAAAAGGAATCTTATTACTTTTAGATGGATTAGATGAATTACCTTCTAATGTGTCAAAAAGGTCAGAAAGTAGAGATGCAGAAATTATAGACTATCGCGTTCAGTTTCTCTTGAAGTTATCAGATTTTTTAGGGGATTTTAACCCGAATAATATTTCAATTTTGATGACTTGTCGTTATAGAGATTATGAAGAAATATTGCTCAAAAATGAAGAAAGAAAAAATAAATTAAATTACATTTTTCATGGGTTAGTTGTTCTCAACCGTTTAAAGAATGATGAAATTCAAGAATACCTAAATGAGATTAATCAAAGAAAGCTGAATAATTCTTTAAATAGTGAGTTACTCTGGAATACTATTCAAGTCAACAAAGATGTATTGGAATTAATTCGGACACCATTTTTGCTCTATGTTCTAGCATCTACTTTAGTGTCGATTTTTGAACAAAATCCGAATGTTATTTCTCAAGAATTCGAGCAAATTAAAGCAGTCAGTAATTTAGAAAAATTACTCGACCAATTTGTGATACAGGGGTACATAAGGGAGTCTAAAAAGCAGGGAGAAAAAATATTATGGTCACTTAATGAAGTCAAGACATTATTAGGTGAAATTGCTGTAATAATGATGAGCGATCGCGAGCCAGATGATAATGAAATTTTGCCTGAACACTTCGATAAAGTACTTCAAAATCAACCCACTGAAGAATTTATTAAGTTAACTAAAAACCTATATTTATTATCTGAAGAAAAAGCTGCCAATCAGAACCAAACCACAACCTATAAGTTTCGGCATTTAACACTACGGGATTATTTTGCTTTCGATTATGGTTCCAACTTTTTTAAACGAGAGTATAACTTAAAATCTGAAAAATATGCATTAGTAATAGAACCAGAACAAGTCGTAAAAGCGATTGGAAAAATCAGAAAAATGCAAGTAGTTAAACTATTAACTAAGTTACTCGATCATTCCAATCCAGATGTATGCTACGAAGCTATAAAGTCTTTAGGGGAGTTGAGAACGGTAGTATATTTTGAAGGCTATAAAAGCTATTTTCCACCCGGTCAAGTTGTCGATAACTCTCTTGATGAATTTGATGAATCCCTTATTAAAGAATATTTTAGCAAAAAGGAAGGTTTGGAAATCAATGATAATGAGGCCGAAAAAATATATAAGTACAGTGGTGGTAATGTTTGGATAATAGAGCAAATAGCTACCATGTTTGGTGTAGTTTCTTTAGATGAAATATTAGGTGGTGATTCTATTCCCACACGCATCAAATCCAAGAGTCCTAATGAACAAATTCTGGCAACAACTGTTGAACGTTTGTTACGTTACTGTGTAAACAAGGAGGATAAACGCGCGGTTTACTTACTTGCCATAGCATATCATCCAAATCGTGAATTTCTGGAATTTATGTTAGGTTGTGAAAATCTAGATGCTAAATTGCAGGAACTCGACAAGAACTACCCATTTATATTGCCAGAAAAACAACAGCTAGAGAAGATACATCAGAAGTTTACTAAACAATACTTACTATCACTAAGAAATGAAAGTAATCTACATCCGTCTGAAAATGAATCTCAAAAAATAGCTAAAAATCTTAATCGTGAGGCAGCAAATTATTTTCGGGATAAGTTAGAAAGCTTAACTCAAAAACTAACAACAGCAAAACAACGTTTTAACCACGAAGAATTTCCCGATTTTCTAATTAATTGGTTTTATCATAGGTTCTGGTTAAGTAGTAAAGATAATGTGAAGCGTATATGGAATGATATGATTCCCTATTTGGTAGAAGGGTGGCGTTATGATGAGAATTTTGTGCTTAAACTTTTAGAAGTTGCTGATGAGTTTTATCCAGAAGTTACTGATGAGTTTGAGAAAGACTATCAACTTTTTAAGCTTTTCAGAACTGTTTTAAAGGAAGGAAAAGATGAGTTTTTTCTTGTGGAAAAATTGGTGGAGATATCAGATAATACTCAGGAAAAAGCTGAATGGGTAGCGATCGCACTGCTTAAATATTGTGGTTTTCTATACAGAGACAAGCAGTATTCAGAAGTTTTAAAAAGATCTGAACAAGCTCAACTATGCATACCTGAAGAAGCAAAAGACTTAAGAGAGAAATTTGAGGAATTATTGACTCAATCATTAAAGCAAGAGAAGAAAGATAATTCTAAGGTAAATCCAACAGAAACAAAATCTAGTCCACCAATAAGTGAACCTGATTCTACAACAAGTAAACCTATAGAAAATCAAACAGCAACACAATCTAGTTCACCAATAAATGAACCTGATTCTAATGATTCAGCTTGTACTAATTCTCAAATAGACATCTCCAGAAAAAGTTCTGAAACTCTTATAGCACTGTTTCAAGATTGGAGATATCTACTTGAAAAAAAACCATTATTAATAGTAACAGCTACATTTTCAATAGTAATAGTTGCAGGGGGGATATTAGCATTTTTACTATTTGCATCGATAGAAAGGATCGTTATTGTTACTTTGCCATTGTACTTTATCATTTTTTTCTATTTCAAAAAAACAGAGTAAATAAATAATATAAAATCCGGGTAATTACTATAGCCTACGTCATTGCGACTGGAACGGAGTGGAAGGAAGCAATCTCAGAGATGGGCGGAGATTGCTTCCTTCCGTCGCAATTACGACTGTTCAACCGGATTCTATATAATACCTAATCATTTTTCACCTCTCAAGTTTTAATCCTTTAGAACTATCAAATACAAAATTCCTATTTGATGATATAGCAATCCCAAATAGGTTGTGACAAATTTTATAATAGTTAATTTAAACTGAAAGCTTTATACCATTTCGACCTGATGTTGCGCTTAATAAAAGATAACAGCTATTAGTAAAATTCAGGTCTGGGTAAGAATTATTAAGCGCATTGTTACAGAGAAATGGTATTAGAAATTCAGAATTATTAATTCTGAATTCTGACTCCTGTAGGGGTGATTCGCGAATCACCCCTACCAGCAAAATATTACAACTAAAATAGGATTGTTATAGTCATAAGTCACATTTTATAGTAAAAAAAGTTGGTCTATGCTTCAGCAATAATATCCCAACTATAAAGAGGGGAGTAGGAGAGAAGCAAACATAAAGCTTGTATCTAAAAATCAGGGCAATAGCTGATAGCTGACGGCTGAATGCTTACATAATAATTATTTGTAAGGATATATAGTACCATCAGGTAAGATGGCACCTTTTAGTTGGGCATCAATAAAGCTAGCATTGCTAATATCAGTGTCTCGTAAGTCTGCCCCCCTTAAATCAGCATTCCAAAAAACAGCCTCTGTTAAATCAGCTCCGCGTAAATTGGCATTCTGGAGATTTGCCCCCCAAAAATTAGCTGATTTGAGGATAGACCTCTGTAGGTTAGCTTCTTGTAAGTTGGCACTATCGAATTCTGCTCCTGTTAAATCTGTATTGGTAAAATTGGCTTTTTCAAGATTTGTATTAGAGAAGTCAGCATTCTCTAATACGGAGCCAGTTACGTTCATTTTCTTATAATTAGAATTACTGAGATTTATATTGGAAAGGTTACAGTAAAAACATTCTTTTGATCGTTTTAAAGTTCGTGCTTGCCACTTTGTATATGCTACTACAGGTGTGGCAAAAGCTAGTGAAACTAATAGAGTTATCGTTAATATTTTGAGTTTCATTAGATCGTTTCTGGATAAGAGCGTGATAGAATTACGTTCCGAGACGCGCGTTTCATGTCGCGTTTCATGTCGCGTTTGCGTTAGCATGACCTAGGAAAGCGAAAGCGAAACAAAAAATTTTCTCCTCCTTTTCCTCCTGATACCTTCTTTTTTCGCCTCTTCTCCCTCCTGACTCGGTTTGACTGACTGCTCCTTAATTATTATAATACCATGTCCGGATAAGAGCGTGATGAAAACACTTTTTTCCCTATCTCCTGCCTTCTATCTCCTGTCTCCTGTCTCCTGTCTCCTGTCTAATTATTTATAACTATTAAACCGGACATGATATTAGAGCAGTTTTCGAGTCTTGGAGGTACAAAGTTTTAGGACTTTATCGATAGCTGCAATTATAATTGTTGTAGGGACGTTCCATGGAACATCCCTACAAGTGATTCTCTAAATATTAGGTAATTGTCATCCAATTGACATCCTCCCGACGTTGCGCAACTACGACAACGCGGGATTCCTAATCATCCCGCTCTTAAGGCTTTCTGCTGCCTCTTTACAGAGGATATGCGCAATTCAAGTCGTTCAGCGAAACAATGCACCGATCTCCAAGGTCAAGCCTCTTTTTGGTCTAAAGGCGCGCTCCTAAAGACTTCCCAGCAAGGTATTGGGGGTCTCCCCATGAGCGACTGGCGCTGACACTGGTAGCCCAGCAGCCTTAATCTAACTACTATAGCACACGCTATGGGAAAACCAATCAATGTTGCGGTTTTCCCATACAACGCTCACCCCTTTCAAAGGGGTGTTAGGGGGGATGGAGAGCGCCGGTCTTCAAGCAAAGTTGAGATAACTTCAGAATCTCGAGGGAGAAAAACGCCACAGCTTAATTGTGTCATCAAAACTACCACTGATTAAAGTTTTGCCTTGAGAATCAAAAGTTAAATTCACCCAAGCAGAATGTCCTTTGAGAGTTCCCATTAAACCACCTGTATGAATTTGCCAGAGTTTAATTGTACCCCCAAAATCTCCACTAGCCAAAGTGTTACCATCAGGGCTAAACTGAAGAGATTGCACTTTTTCTGAATGACCTATTAAAGTACGTTGAGAACGCCTACTTATTCGTCGGCGACTATAAGTATTTAGATCCCAAAGTTTAATCGTATTATCCCAGCTACCACTAGCTAAGGTATTACCATCAGGACTGATAGCGACAGACCATACAGGTCCACTATGACCCTTCAGTGTGCGTAGTAGTCTGCCATAACGCCAATTCCATATTTTGACAGTACCATCATTGCTGCCACTAGCTAAGGTTTGACCATTAGGACTGAAGACAACAGACTGCACTTCATCTAAATGCCCATAAAGAGTATACAATAGTAAACCACTATTAATATCCCAAATTTTAATGGTTTTATCTTTGCTGACACTGGCGATAGTATTGCCATCAGGGCTAATTGCTACAGAGAAAACATCTTTCAGATGACTATACAAGGTATTTTTCAATCTACCAGA
>NZ_JAAHGT010001339.1 GCF_010672385.1 Okeania sp. SIO2F4 | reverse complement strand
AGAGAAAAAGATGATTTACGAACTAAAAAATGGTATTGAAACTATTCATTCTGCCGACTGACTTCTGACTCCTGACTCCTAAAAATTCCCCTAGATATTTGTAGCAAACATTTATCACGCTTGGTATGACTTGTTTAAACTTTTAGTCAGAGCATTTTGTAATACCAATTTACTTTAAAAATGTCACAAATAGTTTCAAACTTCAGATGATAAATAATTGCCTGAAATTACGGTAGCATCAAAGTTTTGAACCTACAAAATCTTACTTTTTACTTTTTACTTCCGTGAAACGGTATTACCTCTTCCTTCTTGCCTTTTCCTTCAAATTCCGTGACTTTTTCCAATAACCCAATGTCGCCGAAAGAAACGAGCTAAAGCTGATTCTTCTAAAGATAAATAAATTGGTCTACCGTGGGGACAAGTACGAGGGTTACGAGTAAGTTGCCATTTATTTAATAAACTTTGCATTTCTGGTAGACTTAAAGGAGTTCCATTTCTAATAGCACTACGACAAGCGGTAGCTACTTTAGCAGATTCTAAATCTCCACCTTTACTAAGTTCAATTAAAGCATCAGCACAGTCATTTCTTTTGGCTAACATTGATGGAGCAGTACGAGCTGCCCAAATAGAATCTCCGAAAATTTCTACTTCTATATTTAAGCGTTGAAGTTGTTCTATTTGCGCTGATGATAAATGATGCAAAATAATAGGAGTTTCCAAAGAAATTATTTGCCAAGCATCGCATAACTTCTCATATAAAATTCTTTCATGGGCAATATGTTGTTCTATCAACCAAATACCACTAGGATGTTCTGCTACTATATAAGTATTGTGTAATTGAGCGATCGCTTTTAATTCTATTAATCCTAATTCTTGATTTTTTTCTTCTGTATTATCTGGGGAAACTTCTATAGATCGACGAGTTTGATAATTTCCTGTATTTTCTGATACTTTTAAAATTTTTTCTACTTTTTCTGACAAAGGAAATTCTGGCATTATGTCCGAACTAAATTGTAATGCTTTACCAATTACTAGATTGATTTGTTGTTGCCAAAATTTCAAATTATCTAGATAAATTTCAGTTTTTGCCGGATGACGATTCCAGTTAATTTGATAGGGGAAAATTTGTAAATGAAGAAAACAGATAGGATAGCGATCGCGAGGACAAGTGCGAGCTAAAGAACTAATAATTATTTGTTCTAATTCTGGTATTTTTACCACCCTCCCATTAATAGCAATTTTTACCCAATCAGGTCTTCTACGATGACATCTATCTGGTAAACCTAAGACTAATTCTAATGATTGTCTATCCAAAATTTGAGAATATTGATATTGGGAAAAATTTGCTGTTTCGATATTTAATTCTTCTGCTTCTTCCTCATCAATTTCTTGTTGAATATATTGTAAATCGCTTAATCTTATTGTCGATAAAAGTTGAGGTAAAATTTGTTTTGCTGTAGAACCAGAACTAATTTGTATCCATAATTTACTACCTTGCCAAACTTGCCAAGTAACATCAGGATAACAAAGGGATATTTGCTGAATAATTAATTGTATTCCTCGCATTTGTTGTGCATAAGAAGGCATTCCTTGCCGACGTACAGGCCATTTTCCAAAAAGATTAGAAACCTTAACAATAGTACCTGGAGAAATAGCAACTCTTTCAGTTTCAACAGCCTTTCCTTGCTCGTTATAAACA
>NZ_JAAHGT010001338.1 GCF_010672385.1 Okeania sp. SIO2F4 | reverse complement strand
TACTAAAACTCAGAATTACCCCTGTTACTAAACTACCTAGTTCTGGTTCCCCAGAGGATAACTCAAAAACAGAGCCAACTGCTGCGATCGCTGCTATACAAGACCCACCCAAAAACAAACTTGATTTAGGAGTTCCTACCATATTTTCCACCAAATTTTTATTGACTTTTTTTGTTTTTTGTGATAATAAAAACATTTCATGGCTGAATTTTCCAGCCTCTAGATATTAGTTTCCACCAGACTTAAGCAACAGACTTAACAGCTTTGGGGGAAAACTTATGCTTGGCCAACTCTTCATTAAGTGCCAACTTATTTTCTACTCGGTCTACAAAAAGCACTCCTTGAAGATGATCCATTTCATGCTGAATTGCCCTAGATAATAATTCTTTAGCCTGAAGAGTTTGAGGACGGCCATTTTCATCTTTGTAGGCAACTTCAATAATTGAAGGACGTTTAACATCCAAATAAACCCCAGGAATACTCAGACATCCTTCTTGGAACAGACAAATATCAGTGCCATACCTTTTAATTGTAGGATTAATCAAAACCAGAGGAGGGGTAGCCGAATTATCTGGCTCACAGTCAATCACAATAACTTGTTTTTGGACAGCAACCTGGGGTGCAGCCAGACCAATACCATCAGCAGTATACATAGTTTGGAGCATTTCTCGCACCAGTTGTCTAATATCATCATCTACTTTAGCAACTCGCTTGGCTGACTGGCGTAAAGAGCGATCGCCTAAATAATGTATTTCCAAGGGTGGGTTCTTCAGTTTTTCCTTATTAACTATAATTTCAGAATTCATAGAGTCTTAACTTACCAAAATCGCTACATTTCTAATTTGTTTATAGGTATTTTTTCTACCTATTGCTCTATTTTAATAGAAAATATCAGGTTTCTGTCCATGAACAGTTAGACTGACTATCAATTAATCAATTAGAAAATGGGATTGACAAGGGAACAGAAAAAAATAAATCCTCAAATCTCTTACCAAAAAATCAGGTCACTAACCTCTCCTTTGAAGGGGATAAAAAAGCGGTCGTTTCTCTGGGCAACTTGAATTGCGGAGCTTGGAGTAAGATGGGATGCTGAGGAAACCTAGGCAGATCCAATCGACCAAGAGAAAATATTTGGTTAATTATTTCAATCCCAATGGTTCAGCGGTCGGTACTGATAACTGATAACTGATAACTGATAACTGAAATGATCTTGTCCTTAAATTCTGAGGAATTAAGTCAAGAAACCCAGTTGCTACAAGAAATAGACATCTACGAAAAACCCTGTTTCTGGGTTTGCCTGCATAAGTTCTAATTTTATTATCAATATATAGGTCAACTCAAAAGTCAAAAATCAAATTCTTGCTGTAACCAAGTTTTGGCATTTGAGAATGTCCTAACATGAATGGCGACTGCTATGTATATTTATGCCCAACTATCTACCACACCCAAAATCCCTAAATTAATTAGTCGAGTATATTGACACTCCCCGCTCTAAAGATACGGGGATTCTTGGCTCAACGACTCACCATCACCTAGCAGGATGTCTCCAACATTCGCCATAGGGTGAGTCTCCCCAAGCGTAGGTTTCGGTGTGCCCCACCGTACATAGTGCTTTTTGCAGGATGTTTCTTGCAGCATTAACATCTCTATCTGCTTCATAGCCACAGTGAGGACAAACATGGGTTCTCACAGATAGAGACTTTTT
>NZ_JAAHGT010001337.1 GCF_010672385.1 Okeania sp. SIO2F4 | reverse complement strand
TAGAACAATTACAAGGCGCTTCTTTAGATAATCCTGAAATTAGGAAAAAATTAGATGGTGAATTATTTGAGCGTTGGGTAGCGGAGAAACTGCAAAATACAAAAATTACTCTCCATGTGAATGATTAAATTAACACTATAAAGAGCCGGGAGTTTGGTTTAGGGAAGAGTAGGGAAGTTATATGAAACTTTCCTACAAAAATATTTGATTTATAACTATATAGCAATACTATTTAAGTTGTAATATTTTATCGTAGGGCTTTGGTCTCCAAATCCCTAAAGTTTTTTTCACAAATAATTTAGGATTAGTATAGCAATCCTAATTTTAAGTTTTAATATTTTGGTGGCAGTCAGGAGTCAATAGTCAGAATTTTAAATGTTTTCAGTTCAGATTAGCTAAGTAGTCAAGCAAAATGAATTGTATATTTGCTGTTAAGGTTAAGTAGGTAGGGCAAATTATTTTTAATCTACATTATCAAAGTAGACAAATATATTTTCCCCTGCTCCCTACTCTCTGAAAAATGTTAAATTAATTTTGCGCAGGTACTTATTATAAAAATTGTCACAACCAATGCGCGGATTGCTATAGTATCCAAAAATTATATTCTGATTGAAAATAAAGAGATTAAAATTTCTTCATCATTTGCAGTAATGTTGTCATATAAGGAAAAAACATGAGTGATGAAAATAAATCTATTTATGAGTTTGATTTGAGATTAATCTACGAATATTATTCAACAATAGAACGACAAGGACCTGGGAGTCCTGAAGTAACTATTAAAGCTTTAAGCTTTATTGATAATCTGACAAATGAATCAAAAATTGCAGATATAGGTTGTGGAACTGGTGGTCAGACGATGGTAATAGCTAATCATACGTCAGGGAATATTACAGCCATCGATCTTTCTCCCATTTTTATAGATATATTCAATATTAATACTCAGAAATTGAATCTCCAAGATAGAGTAAATGGTATTGTCGGTTCAATGGAAAATCTTCCTTTTCAGAATCAAGAATTAGACTTAATCTGGTCAGAAGGAGCAATCTATAATATCGGATTTGAAAGAGGTATAAACGAATGGTATAAGTTTTTGAAGAAAGGAGCTTTCTTTGCGGTTTCAGAAGTATCTTGGTTCACTGAAGAGCGACCAGGGGAAATTGATGAGTTTTGGAATAATGAATATCCGGAAATAGATACTATTTCAAATAAGGTCAAACAAATGGAAAAAGCTGGATATATTCCAATGGCTACTTTTGTACTGCCTGAAAATTGTTGGATAGAAAATTTTTATGCTCCGCAAGTTTCTGCACAGGAAAAATTTTTGCAAAAATATTTAGGTAATAAAACTGCCGAAGAACTCGTAGAAAACCAACGACATGAAGCTAAATTGTATTATAAATATAAAGAGTTTTATGGCTATGTTTTCTATATAGGAAAAAAGACTTAAATCATCTGCCTCAGCACTTAAACTAAATATTCAACAAAAGGAGAAAGTAAAATGGTCGAGGGAGTTCGCGGACAGATAGTCTGGGGGGAGAAAGTTCCCTCTCTAGTAGAGACTCAGGCAAAATATCCGGTTCTTCTGGATATCCAATAGCTATAGCTGCTACTGGTTCATATTCTGCTGAAATTTTATATAATTCTCGCGCTTTATCAATATGAAAACATTCTATTTGATGAACTCTCACACCCATTTCTGTTGCTTGAAAA
>NZ_JAAHGT010001336.1 GCF_010672385.1 Okeania sp. SIO2F4 | reverse complement strand
TATTTTTCTATACGCAATAGTAAAGTATCAAACTCTCTTGGTGCTTACTTTTTGCTAGAAGAGCATAAATATCTTTCGTCAAACAAACTGATACTAAATGAGGTTTAGACAGAAGCTTTATTGTGAAAAAATTAGCTCAGAAAGTAGAAGAGTTTAGAGAGGAATTTGAAAAATAGATTTTTGATAACCGGATTTGGTATAAGTTGTAAAAGATACTTCACATAAAATGTTCGTTCTTTTTCAGAAGAGGAAAACTTAGTTTATATGCTGCAAGTTCCCTATGATTAATAGGGCTGCGAGAACTTGCTCAAATTCTTCTTCCAACTTTCAATTTTTACAGAACTTTTGAAGATAATCGAGTACAGTTAAAATTAATCACTCTTCCTCCTTACTGAAAAATAAAGGTTAAAAGCCTCTCTCAATAGAAGAAAAAAATTTATTTTAACCAATCCTATCTGTTTTAAGAAGAGGTAATTAATAATTAACAATTAATAATTATTGAACTGCTGCTGAGTGCTTACTACCCTAGAATTTTGTACTTCATAAAGTTGGAAATAGTTGTAATTTTTGACTTTATTTATAGTGGATAGCCTCTAAAAGTAACAAACCCAAATCTTTATACAAACCTCGATTTTGCTGAGGACAACGATGTTGAGTTAAACACCTAGGACAACCATATTCACAATCACAATTTTTTGCTAATGCTATTGCCTTTTGTGCAAACTTCAACAGTTGATTAAATATTGCCTCACTTGCTCCATTTCCACCATCACAAGTATCAAAAAAATAACCTACTGTTTCTCCACCTTGTCGCTGAACAAAGCATTCGACATCTTGACTCGAACTTAACACTACTAAAGGAATAGCAGATATAATTTGATGCCCCATACTATGCAATGCAATAAAATCTGGACTACAAGTCAATAAATCTTTGAAATCATCTGGAATGATACCTTTATATTTTTCCTTAATTTTCTCCTTAATTTGTTTGATATTTTCCTGTATAACTTGACTAAAAGCATAATTTATTTCTACTTTAACAACTGGAGCTTGATATTGAGTTTGATAGGGAGGATCGAAGCTACTTTCATCTACAACTGTAATCTTTTCAACTCCTTTTTCATATTTAGTAGCAAGTAGTTGATAACCATTTACTGAAAATGTAATTTCTCCCCAAAATAGACTGAACCTTAATCTAGCATTAGAAATATTTGTTCTAATTATTTGAGCTGTCGCTAGTTGCTGAATTTCTTTAATAGCTAACTCATTATTTGGAACAGTTTCTAAATTAGAGTTTTTCCCTAAAGGTTTTAAAATTGCTTGTTTTTTATCTAAGTCGAGATTTTCAGAACGATAGGTTATTAACTCACCATCATAATTTTGTGCCAAATAAATGGCTCCTGGAAATACTTCTTTATGTGCCAGACTCATTTGCATTTTTTCAAAACTTTTTCCAGTATTAATATCGATTAACTCCACATCATTTTGAGCATGACCGCGAAGATTAACGTTCCGATGAGGATAACCATAGCCCCAGAGTTGATTAGAGTTATTAATATATATTTTTTCCTGCTTTAATAAGCTATCGGCAATTACTCCAGCTACTTCTCCAAAACGTTCTGTTATTTCATTCAAAGGTATTCCACTTTCAACACAACTACATTCTAAATGTTTACCCAAAATTGTCGGATAATTTGGATTAAAAGCAGCACTT
>NZ_JAAHGT010001335.1 GCF_010672385.1 Okeania sp. SIO2F4 | reverse complement strand
TGTAGTGCATAGAGATATTAAGCCTGACAATATTATTGTTAGAAATGATTCTCTAACTACTCCAGTATTAATAGATTTTGGTCTTTCTTTCAACAAAGAGGATGATACAAATTTAACGCCTACAGGGCAGGATGTACGAAGTAGATTTTTGTTTCTTCCAGAGCATAAACGAGAAAGTAGTCTACAAAGAGATGAAAGGTCAGACATAACACAAATTTGTGGCATTTTGTTTTTTGTAATAACAGGAAAAGAACCTCGTCATCTTTTGGATGAAAAAGGAAATAAACCACATCAAACTGAAAAAGCTAGACAAAAATTATCAGATTTACCCGAACATATACTATCGAAAATTAATAGGGTTTTTGATACAGGTTTTAGAACAATGATAGAGTCCCGTTGGCAGTCTATTCCTGCGCTTAAAAGTGCTTTGATAAATATTTTAGAGTCAGAAAATCAAGAATATAATGAAAAAGTTTTGTTAGATGAGATTAAGTATAAAGTATCAACTGATATGGATAAGGAGTTATTTGAAAATCTAGCTCAAAAAATTCTGGAAAAAATTTATGATATTGTTGATAAGTTAATTAAAGAACTTAATTCTGAACTACAGGAACCAAAATTTGGGGGTGTGATTTCAGAAATTGATAAAAAACGAGCTATACAGCCTAAAATAGATTGGAAGAATTTAACATTTTCCAATTCAGTTCTTGGTATAAGTTATAGACGCTCAAATGAATCATTCCGCCCTGGATTTGAGGGATATTTAACAGGAAGTGAAGTTGTTTTAGTTTATGTTGAATATTATTTTCCCAAGTCAGAACTTGATAGAATGCGTTCTCTTAATAAGATGGGTACTGGTGAACGTATATATGATGAATATTTAGATAAATATGAAAACAGCAAAACCGAGTTACTCAGAATTCCTCTAAGTGGCGAACCTGATTTTGCCACTTTAGAACAAAAACTCAGAAAGTTGTATTTTAAAGGTATAAACCAATTGTGGACTTATTAAATGAAGCGATCGCTATTCCCTGAATTTAGTTAATTTAGTTTCTGTCAAAATTTTGGTCGGCAAATATCTATGATTAATAATTAAAGTCTGAGTTTTGATAGGAGTCAAACAAAATGACCTTTAAGGAAATGCCAAAAATTATTCAAGAAATGCTAGCTGTTTAAAGAGAACTGCAAAATACCCAGTTAAGGATGCAAGAAGAATCTCAACGACAAAGGTAAGAAGCTGAAAGATAAAGAGAAGAATCTCAACGACAAAGAGAAGATATTAGAGTATTGCGAGAAGATATTAACCTATTGCTTCAGGGAACTGGGCAACTTCTAGAAATATCTAATCGCTCCTGTTAGACTTATCCAACAATTGTTTAGTTATAGCATTACTGGTGAATCAGAACGTCTAGATTTACAGCCAGAAATTAATAGATTAAAACAACGGGTTGAACGATTAGAAAATTCTGATAGTTAAATAGATTTGGGAGTTATTAAATTAAGCGATCGCTATTCCCTTAATTTAGTTAATTTAGTTTCTATCAAAATTTTGGTCGGAAAATATCTATTATGAATAATTAAAATCTTAGTTTTGATAGGAGTCAAACAAAATGACCTTTAAGGAAATGCCAAAAATTATTCAAGAAATGCTAGCTGTTTAAAGAGAACTGCAAAATACCCAGTTAAGGATGCAAGAAGAATCTCAACGACAAAG
>NZ_JAAHGT010001334.1 GCF_010672385.1 Okeania sp. SIO2F4 | reverse complement strand
TTGCCTCCAATCGACCAAGAGAGCGGTCGGCAAGCGGAGCATGACCTTAGGAGGGATGGCGAAGAAACCTCGCTTGCCTCCAATCGACCAAGAGAGCGGTCGGAAAGCGGAGCATGACAAACGGATGGGATGGCGAGGTTTCCCGAAGAATGCAGAGCCGCTCCACAATTCAAGTCGCTCCGCGTTAACGCCCGTTGTGCGGAGCGCTAAACGCCATATCCAATCACCAATGCGAGAAAAGTGCTAGGATATTTCCTTATATTCAATTCCCGCATTTGTTTTAACCAGAGGTAATTATCCATTATCCATTAATGAAATAAATCCCTTTTTTTCTCTTAGACTACTTATCATTCCTTTTACTATTACTTGAAATCCTAATTTTTCATCAATCTTATCCATTTAATTAGTATTATTTTTTTGATTAATTATTGCCTATGTTACCTAAATTGTTGTTACTCAATCAACGCTTAATTTTCTCGTTAATAGTATTAACAATACTATTAATTCCTCTTGTTTTAAACTTTTACGTCAAAGTAGCTACAAGCAAATATCGCTACAAAAATCCAGAAGAAGTGCCAGCTCAACCTATTGCCATAGTTTTTGGGGCAGGAGTTTGGGAAGATGGTACCCCCACACCAATGTTAGCTGACCGAGTACAAGGAGCAGTTAATTTATACAACATTGGTAGCATTAAAAAAATTTTGATGACTGGCGACAATAGTACCCCTAATTATAATGAGGTAAAAGCCATGCAAGAATATGCTATTAATCATGGTGTATCTGTTGAAGATATTACTCTAGATTATGCTGGTTTTAGCACTTATGAAAGTTGTTATCGAGCCAAAGAAATATTTGGTATTACTCAAGCAGTTTTAATAACTCAAAACTATCATTTACCTCGTGCAGTTTATACTTGTCGTCAACTGGGAGTAAATGCTCTAGGTTTAGGTACACCAGATTGGGGAAAATTTAGAAATGATTCTATGAAACGTTATTCTCTGCGTGAAATTTTGGCAGTATTAAAAGCATTATGGGAAGTTCATATTACTCGCCCTAAACCAACTTTTTTAGGACCTTTTGAGGGGATTAGTTAAGAATTTAGAATTTAGAATTTAGAATTTAGAATTAATTACCTATTCTGTAGTACCTTGTTGAAAAAAAATGCTAGACTAATTCAAGACTTCAGTTACTAAGTAATAAGTAAGGAACAGCAATATTTTTAAGTATTCGTTGCCAAAACACGAAGATATCTTATGCTTAATAACCCTATTCTCTACTCCTTCCTCTTAATAAAATGCAGCCAACATTTATCAAATTGGTATAATATAAGGATTGGCTGAAAGGATTTTTTGTAAGAGAAACTGTGTTGATATCAAGTTTTCCAAATTACAGCAATGCATGAGGATGCGGAGGTACAGTCATAAGACTACTTTTATATTCCCTGTTCCCTAGGACAATAAAACTTTGTACCTCACGCACCTCCGAAACTGCTGTAATTTTTTGATAATTTTTAAGAGGAGGAAAAAATGGTTCTTTATCTTGACTCAGCAATAGTAACAGAAGCAAGAGTTGCCAGTAAATTTGGTTGGATATCTGGGGTGACAACTAACCCAACTTTGCTGGCAAAAAGCGATTTGTCTCCAGAAGCAACATTAAAGGAACTTTCAGAAATTGTTTCTGGAGAATTATATTATCAACTTACTGCTATTAACTT
>NZ_JAAHGT010001333.1 GCF_010672385.1 Okeania sp. SIO2F4 | reverse complement strand
TGTTATATCGTTACAAAAGCAATGCTAAAAATCATTTACTCCAGCTAAGAAATAAGCTACACAATAAACAAGATAAACTTCAGCAACATACAGAAGCATTACAAATCCAAAAACAAGAAATATTAGCTCGAAATAAGCTATTGGAAAAAAAGCAAAATGAAATAATTACTCAATCAGAACAAATTAATTATCTTAACGAAAGAATAAAAGAAATTACTGGTTTAATATCTCAGGAGGGAAGAAAAGCATTTAATGCCACATTTGATGGAGTACAAACAATCAATCAAAACATGGATGAAATCGTTAATATTTGTCAGTTATTTACAAATGAGCTGAACCTAATTAACTCTACATCAAATCAAATTGAAACAGTTAGTCAACAAGCAAAACATTTAGCCATACAAACTGCGATAGTTGATACCCATTCAAGTCCTGAACTTGGTCATATAACTAATGAAATTGGAAAGTTGGTTAGCGAAACATCAGAAGCTGGTCGTCAAATGAATCAAGTAATTGATAGCTTAATTATTAAAATTTCTGAACTGAAAAATTTGACTGAAGCTGGTAAACATACTGCTCAGTCTATAGTAGAAAATAATCAGCGTTCTGAAAAAATATTAGATGGGTTGGAAGTATTAATTCAACAACCAAGTTTAGAGAAAACTGTAGTTAATTCATCTCCAGTTATACATCCTATAAGTAGTAAAGTTACTAAGGTTGTTCAAGAACATCTAAATCAAGACAAAAATTTAGTTAATAACGCTGAAGAAAAGTTTGAGGAACAAGATACAAATATTTCTGAATTGCCAGAATTGAAGAGCAAAAAACAGAAAGACAAATTATTACAACAAATTAATTCTACTTTGAATTCAAGAAACCTCAATACTAAGTCAGATTAAATTGATAAAAAATGACTATCTCTATAAGAGCTCTCCGGAAAAGAGGGAGTAGGGAGTAGGGAGTAGGGAGTAGGGGGAAAGAATTGATGATTTTTGCGTATGGGATTGATTTGATTTTTGATTATCACGCCTATGTCTATAGAATAGATAGTCAACAAAATCAAAATATAGCGCTACGCGCAAGCCAAAATTCAAAAGTCAAAAGTCAAAAATAATCTATTACTTAGTTTGATAATTTATAAATTTTCGCGCCCTTTGCTTCTATTGTTATATAACTACGATTTTTATGAAAAAGATAAAAATAATTGTTGCTCCAAATCACTTTATTTATCAAGATAAAAAAGTACACCATCTACAACTTCAAGGTGTAGATAATCAAGCTAATGCTTATTTATACTGCAAAAATAATGAAATAGTTAGTCGAGCTGTTTCTATGGATCAAACTCAGTTAGAAGGACTTTGTAAAGTCAAAGAAGTGATGACCTTACGAGAGCGAGCAGCTATAGATATTGCACCTATCCTAGAAGCACACAATTGGCAGGTCGTTCCGATGTCTTGAAGTTCCTTTTCTAGTATTAATTTGGGTGGTGGTGCATAGTAATAGACATCTCCGGAAAACAAATAAATTGTGATAGAGTAATAAAAAATCTAATTTTTAGTGGCTAATTATGACCAGTATGCTTGAGTACATGCACCATCATTCACAAGAATCAGAACGTTTATTAGGCATCAAGTATGAACAACTCGAAAAATTCTTAAAACAAGCAGAAAAACTCCATAATAATAAGCGAGAGATAGCTTGGGCTAAAAAAGTTAGAA
>NZ_JAAHGT010001332.1 GCF_010672385.1 Okeania sp. SIO2F4 | reverse complement strand
TTAATAGGTTTATTATCATACAAGGGTTATACTGTCCGGCCAATTCCCAGTGGAAAACTTGCTCTCCAAGGCATTCATCTTGATTATCCCGATCTGATTTTACTTGATATTCAAATGCCCGATATGGATGGTTATGAAGTATGTAAGCATTTAAAAGCCGATCCTCGCACTCAAGATATTCCTGTTATTTTTATTAGTGCCCTTGATGATGTTTTTGATAAAATCAAAGCATTTGAAGTAGGGGGAATTGATTATATTACTAAACCTTTCCATGCCGAGGAGGTTTTTTCCCGCGTGAAAACCCATATTACTTTATATAGACTCCAGAAACAATTGCAAAAAAAAACCGTAGATCAAGAGGTAGAAATTCAGGCTCAACATCTAATTTTAGAACAAATGATTGAAAGTTTAAAAAGTGCAAATCAAGAATTAAAAGAACGTTTAGAACAACTAAAAAAAGCACAACTGCAATTAGTTAAAAGTGAAAAAATGGCTTCTATTGGTCAGTTAGTTTCTGGTGTAGCTCACGAAATTAATAATCCCGTCGGATTTATTTCTGGGAACTTAGATTATGCCGCTGAATACATTCAAGATTTAATGGATTTGTTACAACTTTATCAAGAAGGATTTGAATATAATAGTCCAACAATTCAAAAGAAAATAGAAGAGATAGAACTAGATTATTTGAGAGAAGATTTACCAGAATTAATTGAGTCTATGAAAGAAGGAGCTAATCGGATTGCCGAAATCAGTAAATCAATGAGAACTTTTTCTCGTGCCGATACAATTGCGAAAACTCCATTTAACATTCATGATGGCATAGATAGCACTTTATTAATTCTGAAAAACCGACTTAAAGCTGACGAAAAACGACCAGAAATAAAAGTAGTCAAAAACTATGGAAATTTACCAGAAATTAACTGTTATCCAGGGCAACTAAATCAAGTGTTTATGAATATTCTGGCGAATGCAATTGATACTCTAGAAGAAAGTAATGCTGGGAAAACTTTTGCCGAAATTAAAGCAGCACCGAATCAGATTAGTATTACGACAGAAATTGAGGATGAAATACAATTGGCAATTATCAAGATTAGGGATAATGGAAAGGGAATCTCTGAGGAAGTAAAACAGAAAATATTCGAGCATTTATTTACTACAAAAGAAGTGGGGAAAGGAACAGGTTTAGGTTTATCAATTTCTCGGCAAATAGTAGAAGAAAAACATGGAGGTAAAATTACTTGTACTTCAGAATTAGGAACAGGAACTGAGTTTACGATTAGTTTACCAAATAATTAATAATTAGATCGAATTTGATACCATCGGTACAATAGACCTCTTCGGAAAAGAGGGAGTAGGGGCATCTATGCGAATCGCCCGTAGGGGAGTAGGGGGAAAGAATTAATGATTTATGCGTATGGGATTGATTTAATTTTTAATTATCACGCCTATGTCTAATAAGGAAAAAGGCTTTGGTTATCTAGGATAGAAAGCTAAAAATCAGGAAAAAACTTCAACTTAGGGTAGATATTTTCCAGAAATTTGATGAATAGGTCGATCTTCAATAATTAATAATTAATAATTAATAATTAATAACTAATAATTAATTATTACCTCTTCTTAAAAAGAAGAGGATTGGTTAAAAGGAATTTTTTTGTTCTCTCTTGGGAGATTGGATATGGCGTTTAGCGTTCCGCACAACGCGCGTTTTTCATGTCACGCAG
>NZ_JAAHGT010001331.1 GCF_010672385.1 Okeania sp. SIO2F4 | reverse complement strand
AAAACTCTTAGACTTGCTTTCATTAATGGATAATTACTTCTCCCTAAAAGGGAGAGGATTGACGCTCAAGGAAAAAATTTATTTCTCTTGGTTGATTGGATATGGTTAGGTCACCTATCCATCCCTCAACCGCTTTTTCTCCTTGAAAGGGGAGACTTTCAACCTGAATTATTTAATTATTAATTATTCGGTAAAGTTTTGATTAACGTCAGCAAATAGGCAATAGGAGGGGTAAATTTTTTGATTTTAGATCTCGATTTTATATCTGGAATTAATTTCAAAAAGTTAGGATTTTTTGTTCCTCAGCGCTGAAATACCAAAGCATAATTATTATCCCTACTTCCTGACTCTTTTCCTCACCAAAAAAATTGTTCAACAAACCCTAATTAATGATAAAGATTAACAAAGAATGCTTTGAGAGTAACGTTTATTTTTTTCTCAATCTTTCAACTCTAAGTATTCCTGAAAAAAAACAAATTAATTGCTGACAACTAATAGCTAATAGCTGTATGCTGACAAAAAATTAGACAAAAATTGGAGATTTTTTCAATTATGACCCTAGACTTATATTACTGGCCGACTCCTAATGGTTGGAAAGTGAGTATCATGCTCGAAGAAACCGAAACTTCCTATAATTTAATTCCTATTAATATTATGGCTGGAGACCAGTTTCAACCAGAATTTCTCAAAATTAGCCCTAACAATAAAATGCCCGCTATTGTTGACCCCAACGGGCCTGATGGTAATCCTATTTCTATATTTGAGTCAGGAGCTATTTTGCTTTATTTAGCAGAAAAAACAAGTCGCTTTATTCCAGAAAACCCACACGATCGCTACACAGTTATTCAATGGTTAATGTTTCAAATGGGTGGTGTCGGGCCAATGTTAGGGCAAGCTCATCATTTTCGTCAATATGCACCCGAAAAAATTCCCTATGCTATTGAAAGATATACAAATGAAACATCTCGTTTGTATCGAGTATTAGATAAACAACTATCCCAACTTGAATATGTAGCAGGAGATTATTCGATCGCCGATATGGCAATATATCCTTGGATAGTTTCCCACGAAAAGCAAGGGCAAAATTTAGCAGACTTTCCTAATTTAAAGCGATGGTTTGAAACTGTTAGTAAGCGACCTGGGGTGACTCGTGGTTTAGCAGTTTTGAGTGAGATTCCAGTGCAGAAACTTGACGATCAAGCAAGAGAAAATCTTTTCGGCACTCGTCAGTTTCAGCAGTGATTTATAACTATTAATTTTTCTTGGGTGGGTAAGTTTTTTCCTCCCTAAAAAATTCTGTAGAGACGTTCCATTAAGCGTCTCTATAAATCTCATTCAGACTGCTAACTTTTCTGCAAACAAATTTCTCAATCTGCCAAATTTTTAAAATCTAAAGTATCCTCTTTGCCAGAGGTAGTAGAATTAAAGCCATATATATTTGGTCACCTAAAATCTGAACCAATATTATTAATAGAATCAGAAACATAAAAAAGTGAAATTGTTTTGGGCTAGGTTTCCGCCAACAGAACAGAATATATATATTCTCACTAATGACCTGAGTCAATCTTAATAAGAGCGATGTAGTCTATTAAACCCGCCCTACACTTGTTGCATTTATTTATGCTCATAGTCATTCTGAATAAGACTGGAGCACTTTTTTAACTGAAACTCTTTCAAGGCAAGAAAACCTTGTCTCAATCTTAACTGGAATAACTATAGTTCTTTCAGGAGAGTAGTCA
>NZ_JAAHGT010001330.1 GCF_010672385.1 Okeania sp. SIO2F4 | reverse complement strand
CTGCGAAAAGTTCGATTAGAATTAACTGAGTTAAGCAAGCAGCAGGAACAATCCAAAACAATCATAATATCACCACCTATTAATTGCGATCTTACACAACCAGGCAATTCACAAATAAAGAATCAAGATGTTGATTCTTCCTCTAATAACTCAATTTCTCCACAAGACCGAAACTCAAATCAACAAGACTTACTATTAGATACTCCCTCTGGTCAAGTAGCACTTAGTTCTCCCTTTTATATAGAGCGATCGCCCATAGAGTCGGAGTGTTATGAAACTATTTTAAATCCAGGAGCATTAATTCGAGTAAAGGCACCGCGACAGATGGGAAAAACTTCTTTAATGAGTCGAATTTTGAATTATGCTGAACAGCAAGGATATCGGAAAGCTTCTTTGAATTTTCAGTTAGCAGATGAAGAGTTTCTGACTAATCTCGATTTATTTTTACAGTGGTTTTGTGCCAGTATTACTAATGAACTTAGTCTCCAAGAAAAATTGTCTGAATATTGGCAAGGAGTCTTAGGTAGTAAAAATAAATGTACAAATTATTTTCAAAGATATCTACTATCAGAAATTTCTACTCCTGTAGCTTTAGGGTTAGATGAAGTAGACCAAGTTTTTCAACATCCAGAAATTGCTACTTCTTTTTTTGCTTTGCTCAGGACTTGGCATGAACGTGGCAAAAATGAAGCAGTCTGGCAAAAGTTAAGGTTAGTAATTGTACATTCTAAAGAAGTTTATATCCCCCTAAATATTAATCAGTCACCTTTTAATGTTGGTTTACCTATAGAGTTGCGAGAACTTAACTCGGCAGAAGTAGAAAATTTGGTAAAATTACATCATTTAGAATGGTCTTCAGAACAGATAAAAGAATTAATGGCAATGGTAGGAGGACATCCTTATTTAGTACGTCAGGCTCTCTATTATATTGCCCGGAAAAGAATAACTTTAGAAAAACTATTACAGGTTGCCCCTACAGAAGAAGGACCCTATTGTGACCACCTGCGCCGCCACTTAAATAATCTTGAAGAAAACCCAGAATTATTAACAGCAATTAAACAAATTATTGCTGTAGACTACCCCGTACCTATAGGCACAAAAGAAGGCTTTAAATTACGCAGTATGGGATTAGTAAAATTTCAAGGCAACTCAGTCATGCCTCTATGTGAATTATATCGGAGATATTTTAGCGATCGCCTGTAAATCTAAACCAGAAAATCTTCAATTTATATTTTATCCTGTTTGAAGTCCATCAATCATGTATTTACCAAGTAATTATTTACTACAAATATAGCAATCCTAAATAGGTTACGACAAATCAAAAAGTATATAAAAAAACTGAAACTCTTACCTGTTAAGTGTTCCTTGTTCCCTGTTCCCTAAAAGCAGTAGGATTTTTATACACAAATAAAATAGGATTGCTATAGAAGTTAAATCATATTATACAAATCATTAAAAACAATGCTATGAAAAGGAAATTTATGCCACCGAAGTTCCGGTAAAGATAAACTCTTCGAGTCGTACCGAATACGGGTAGCTCATGTCATTCGAAATTACACAAACACCGAACGCTCTGAAGCACCTGCGGATTCCAACGCAGAGTTGTTTCAGGGAATGAACATCTAAATTATAATAAAATCGCCGTGGGTAAACATCCACGGCGATTTTTTTTCATCTACCTTATTCCATCAAAAAATTTTACTCATGTTCCGTCTTTTTGCGCTCTTCAAGGTATTCTAC
>NZ_JAAHGT010000133.1 GCF_010672385.1 Okeania sp. SIO2F4 | reverse complement strand
CGGTCGGAAAGCGGAGCAGTCCGTTAGGATGGGATGGCGAGGTCTCCGTTCCCTCCGGGACGCTACGCGAACTTCGAAGCTTTGCGAAGCGCAAACGCTTGCCTCCAATCTCCCAAGAGAGAAGAAAAATATTTCCTTTTTAATCAATCCTATCGGTTTTCAAGAAGAGGTAATTATTAATTATTGAAACTAGCCTAAAACTTTGTAGAAAAATCCTCTAAAACTGCTATAAATTTAACCTTTGACTTTCTGAAAAACTGAGATTATTCCAATCTTATAAGTAAGAATGTGTGTGTCAACTAGGTCTATGTATAGAAAATTAGTTGGTTTATTTTTATAGCTGAATACCTACTTTAATGCTTCATTTTGTTCATAGTTAATTGTTGATTGATTTATGCCATTAATTAAAGTTCAAACTTCTCTTGCCAAAACAGAAAAAGATAAAATTGATAGCCTTCTGAAAACTCTTTCATCTGGTATGGCAAAGCATTTTAAAAAACCAGAATCTTATGTAATGACAATTTTTGAGTCAGATATTCCCATGACTTTTGGTGGTAATAGCAATGAACCAGTTTGCTATATGGAAATTAAAAGCATTGGCAGTATGAATCCTGAGCAAACAAAGAAAATAAGCCAAGATTTCTGTCAAGAAGTTAATCAAGTTTTGGGTGTACCCAAAAATCGAATTTACATAGAATTTTCTGACGCTAAAGGTTCGATGTGGGGGTGGAATAGTTCCACATTTGGTTAGGTTTTATCCACCTTGATTGAGGAACTTATATAGGGGCAGTTTTAACTCATAAATTAATGAGCTAATTAATCATAATTAGTCCAAAAACTGCCCTAATAAAGATTAAGGTAAATATTGTTATATGTATAGCAGTACTGAATGGATAATACCCAATTCAATATTTAGTTATAGTTAGGTTTTAGGTGCATCTCAATTAAGGTTTTAAGCTTAACAAGCCCTAAATATTTGGCTATACTAATTCTTATACTGGTGAGTTGAAATTTATAGGTTTTAGGGAACAGGAAACCTAAGCATTTAGGTGTTAGTTATCAGCCATTAGCTGATAGCCACATGAAGTCTGGATAATGATAATTAAAAACATTAGTAAAAGTACATATAGCAATTCTCTAATCGGTTGTAATATTTTAGTGGTATTTAGGAGTCAGGAGTCATAATTTTCATGGTTTTCAGCTCAAATTAACTATTATAAAAACTGTCACAACCAATGCGCGGATTGCTATAGTTTACCGAATAATTAGGGTTTGCTGAAAAAATCTGAAAACGGTTGACTTGTTATTCAAAAAAAACTGATGAGCATAAAAAATTATCATCATTTATTCAACCATAAGTTAAAATGATTAAACAGACCGCAAAAACGGTTTTTTCTCCAAAAAAGTACAAAAAAAGAGAAAAATCCTCTTTTAAGAGGGTAGAAAGGTTGATTACTAAGAAAGTAATTGCGATGGCAGTTGCGGAAGTTTCAGGAAGTTTAGGCATCACTTTCTCCAAGCTAAATCCTCTTTTTGCTTGACCAAATTTACCCTCAATATTATTCCGTAATCTTTCATCGCTCTTGAGCTTGTTTCTTCTGTTTTTTATCAAGATTTTTTGGTGGTCTTCCCAAGGGAGGACTGCTGATTCTAATCCCTCTTTGCAGTACAGAATTTTCGGTTTTCGAGCTGTTCTGTAAATTTGGTCTGCATGAACTGAAAAATTCTTAATTGCTGAAAAGACTCTATCTATAATTTTCCTTCATTTTTATTCCTTGGGTGTTATGCCAATTACTATGCATTAATACTAGACTTGAGGAAACTTAAATTATTAAGTAATTAATACAGGCCGAATCACTTTTTTGATAATTTTTAGCAATTTATTATTAATTATTCTGACGTTGCATGCAACGTCCCTACATACTCCGCTACTCCCCTACTCAAGAAAATGTAGAAAAATTTTGTAAGCATTCAGCAGTCAGCTAGCCTCTTTCAGCTTGATTACCTTGAAAGGAGAAAAAAGCAATTTTATCAAAGCTTCAGAGTACGAATCTCTGGTTGAGAATGTAGTAGAAATTAAATGAATGCTTCCTTGATTAATTAGACATCTCCAATCATCAAAAATCCCATCAATTATCCCACAGCAATTATCAATTCTTTCCCCCTACTCCCTACCCCTACTCCCTCTTTTCTGGAGATGTCTATTCAAAAGCTGATAGCTGACCGCTCATAGCTGAATGCTTACAAAAAAATTGAGAAATTGTGTTAATCACTGATAGCTGAATGCTTACCAAAGAAAAGCTTTTTATAATTAAAAAAATTGAGCTTTTGCCAGACTTTTGAATTATTTCCGATCATTATCCTTAAATCTGTATATAGCGCTACTTGAATCGGGAATAGGGAATAGGGAATAGGGAATAGTAGACTACTAATAAAGGGTTTTAGGATTTAGAAATGTCCTAACCTTAATGCGTAGCGCTATACAAATCCTGTTTTTTCCATTTTTAGGCTTAAAACTCCGCCTAAATATATAAATAAGGCGGAGTAATTTATCAAAAAAATAATACTTCTATTAAAAAATCCCTAGGGAATTATGGAAATATTTTAACCTACTTTAAGCATTGAAGTATTCAACAAATTATATTCTGAATCTGCTGGATGCCAAGCTAAACCATCAAGAGCCATTTTCTCAATCAAGCTAGCTAAACGCAATGCCTTAAGAGCTTGTTCTCCTCCAACTGAAGGCTTATTTCCTCCACCTACACAATGAACAAAATGCTCTAACTCTGCATGAAGAGGTTCAATATTGCTAGTATAAACCTTTTCAATTAAACCATCCTGACGATAAAGCACCTGACCATAATCTGTCACATAATCTCCTGTTGTTTGACGATGAATCAAAATTTCATTATTCAAAAAATCTGCTTCTGTCAAAGAATTTTTACAGTGGGCAACAATAGAACGACGTTTTTTGTGTGTCACCTTACTGGAAGTCAGAGTAGCTATTATACCATTGGCAAAACCAAGAGTAGCCGTTACATAATCTAAATTTCCCGAACTAGAAGCACTACTCCCACTAGCAGTCAGTTTAACAACTGGAGCAGCCACTAACTCTAGTAATAAGTCAATATCATGGATCATCAAATCCAAAACTACAGACACATCATTAGCTCGATGAGAATAAGGACTCATCCGATGAGCTTCCAAGGCTAATAATTCTTCAGTTTTCAGGACTTTACTAAGTTCTTGAAAAGCAGGATTAAACCTTTCTATATGACCCACCTGTAAAATTCGATTTGTTTCAGCAGCAGTATTAACCAAAAATTCGGCCTCAGCGATACTTGCAGCAATGGGCTTTTCCATTAAGACATGGACTCCTGCCTCTAAGCAGGTCATTCCCACAGCATAATGTTGAAGAGTGGGCACGGCGACACAGACTGCATCAACATGAGGTAAAAGGTCTCGATACTCCTCAAAAAAACGAACTCCATACTTGCTGGCAGTGTCTAGTCCCCTTTCAACATTGATATCTGCCACACCTACTAACTTAGTATCTTTGAGCAAACTTAGGACACGGGTATGGTGCTGACCCATATTACCAACCCCAATTACCCCTACACGAAGTGGTTTCGGTTGACCATTTTTAGTAAAAACTGTTGAATATACTGTTGACATTCTATTTAGCACTCCTAGATTCTCCTCCACCACACCTAATTAGACTAATAGGTTTGTTTTTTTCAGTCTTTGCAAATTTATCTTAATTTGTTGACTGGGGCTAGTGCTATGAAATTCTATTTGAGTTTTGCAATTTTCTAGGGATTTGGATGATGATATTTTTAGGTATTGAATAATTGAATATCATTAGTGGGACTTAGACAAAACATAACTACAAAACAAGCTCAAATATAGACTGGCAAAGCTTTTTAAGTCGAAAAGAGATAAACCCTTGATAATTAAGGATTTTAGCCATTTTTAGGGCGTTGACGTAATTCCCTTGTCTGGACTGACTTTTTCTAGGTCATGCTATGCAAACAGGTATTTTTTCTCCCATCAAATGTCTAAGTACCATTAGGGAGTTCCAAATGAAAAAATATCCTATTCGACTGAAAGTAAGGGAGTAGGGAGTAGGGAAGAAATTGAAATTCATCAAGTCCTATTATCCTTGCCTCGATCTCAAATCAGGAACAGAAATGAAATAAGACCGGGAAAGTCTGTTTTCTGCCGTTGAAAGATATTGACCGTAATTAATTTTATCCGGTTTGATTTTTTTCTCATTCCTAAGTAATTCAAGTATTTGAGAAGTATGGCAATTAGCAATCACCAAAAATTGGATAATTTATTTCTGGGAAGTCCCTGATTATTCACTATTCCCATTTATAACTTCTGGTTAAGAATGATTTTTCACTCTCTTTCTGAGATGTGAAATGTTGTGGTACTCGGATAGAATCAATTTGGTATATTTGTCAATATTAAGTTTTTTTAGGAGTTATGGGAGACTAGGGCAAACATGGGGATATGCAATTAGAAAGGCATTAAATTTTAGAGCATATTTTTTTGAAAAAACTAATGCTTAGATGCTTAACATACTTGCCTATGTTCAACAATTAATAATTAATTATCAATTATTAATTATTACCTCTTCTGGAAAACGGATAGGATTGACTAATCATGAAAATTTTTTCTTGTTTCTCCTATTAGGAGAGGGATTAAATCTTAATTATTCGGTAATTATATAGACAGGACTTACGCACCAGACCATGTATGTAGTGTTAAAAACTATAACGTTATAGTTTTTGCACTCTATATATAGTACCCTTGCGTAAGTCCTGATAGATATCAAATTAGTTCTATACAAACAATCTTTTGAAATTTGGCATAAAGCGCCATTTATTGTGAATCAAGGGTATGAAATTTTATCATGTCGAGGGAGTTACTGAGAGTTGAGTATCTGAAAAATTAGTATCGTAACTAATTTTAGATGCTCACTAGAATGATTGTCATGATAAATATAGCATTCCTCAATGAGTCGTAATAAGTTCAAACTTATAAAATTACATTAAAACCAATCCCTTGACTTTGTGGTTTCCTATAGACTTGGTGTTTTAGGATAATCTAAATCACACAACCTATATAGGACTGCTATATGTCAATTGTACTTAGTTAAAGACTGATTTTCTTTTAGGGGATTAGTAGTTGAAAATTTCAATTGAATTATTTCTATGAATACAATAGTAATTAAAATAGGTACTTCTAGCCTAACTAATTCAGAAACTGGAAATTTAGCCTTATCCACAATTTCTAGCTTAATTGAAACTGTTACTAATTTAAATCGCCAGGGACATCGAGTAGTTTTAGTTTCATCTGGATCTGTTGGTGTAGGTTGTGATATCTTAGGGTTAACCGAAAAACCTCGGAATATTTCTATGAAGCAAGCAGTAGCAGCAGTTGGTCAAGGACGACTAATGCGTGTTTACGATGACTTGTTTTCATCTTTACAACAGACAATTGCCCAAATTTTACTTACTAGAAGTGACTTAACACGACGTAGTAGTTATGTCAATGCTTACAACACATTTCAACAATTGTTGCGACTGGGTGTAATCCCAATAGTTAATGAAAATGATACTACTGCTGTCGAAGAGCTAAATTTTGGGGACAATGATACTCTCTCAGCTTTGGTTGCTAGTCTAGTAGAAGCTGATTGGTTATTCATACTAACTGATGTTGACAGATTATACTCAGCCGATCCGAGAAATAATCCAGATGCTTTACCTATTAGCTTGGTAGAGCGAATGGAACAACTCGAAGAACTTCAAGTTCAAACTGGGGAGTCTGTTAGTGGACGAGGAACTGGTGGAATGATTACAAAAATTGAGGCTGCTAAAATTGCTACTGCTGCTGGAGTCCGAACTGTAATTACCGATGGTAAACTACCCACTAATATACATAAAATCCTCAATGGAGAATCTATTGGCACCCAGTTTGAACCCCAACCACAACAAGTAAATGCCCGCAAACATTGGATTGCTAATGTTTTAGTTCCAGCAGGCCAGCTCTATCTAGACCAAGGTGCAGTTAAGGCCATTTCTGAGTCTGGCAAATCCCTATTAGCTGCTGGTATTACTCAAGTAGAAGGGGAATTTAATTCATCGGATGCTGTACAGCTATGCAATGAAGAAGGTGAGGAAATAGCTAGGGGACTTGTGAACTACAGCAATGTTGAATTGCAAAAAATTCTAGGTTGTCATTCAGAAAATATACCTGATATTTTGGGCTATGCGGGAGCTGAAACAGTTATACATAGAGATAATCTTCTGATTACCGAAAGATTAGGGTAGATGCTTCGCCCATAAGCGGGCGACTTTTTGATTGATAAAGTACGAAGAAATAAGGTATAATATGGTTGTCGCGGGTGGGCAATCCGAGATATTAAACGGATGCCCAGAGAAGTTTCAGCAATTAACAATTAACAATTAATAATTAATAATTACCCCTTCTTAAAACGGATAGGATTGAGTTAAAGGAAAATTTTTGATTTATCCCTTATCCAAGGGGAGGCTTCAAGGCGTGAATTGTTGAATGAATAATTAATTGACTATCAACTCTTAATTATTAATTATTAACTATTAATTATTAATTATTCGATAAGACTACCGTTAAGGTAGCAGTACCTGATAAAACTTCAACTCACCGAATGAAACTTCAACTCACCGAAGATCTACGGCTCAGTCGGAATCAGCCTCTTGCAGAGGAGCTGCCTCTTGCAGAGGAGCTTCTCTAACCCTAACGCTAAAAGGTCGCAGAGGATGTCAAAAATTAAATCATTGTTTCTGGTGGAGCCATATCAGAACCAACAACTAGACTACCTCCACTAGATTTTAATCCTGGTGTTTGAGTCGTTTCTAAATGCTTATCTGAGTGAGCAACTGAATCAGGTGCTTCTGGTGTATCTGGAATCAGATTTGCTCCAGGACTTGGTTGTTGAGACATCCAACTTAGTCCGCTTACTGCTCCAGCTATTAAAGCTGTGTAACCTACATATAAGTAAGCTGGATGTAAATAAAATCCAAAGTCTTTATTCGACTTAGACCAAGATGGCATTAAGCCTTGGAGTGAATTAGAAATAGGTAAAGCTGCTGCTAAAGTTACTCCATCAAATCCTAAAGCGTTGCCAAGACGAAAGATGAATCCCCGAAGATATACATCTTCTGGTAATTTTTCTGTTTCGCCTTTCTCTATTGCTTCTAGGTAATGAAGTGGCACGAAGGTTTGTTTATGAATTTGTTTCATAGATAAACAACGCATTTTTCGTGCTTTTTGTAGTTTTTTGCCTAGTTCCTGTAAATATGTATTTCTTTCCTGAACTTCTAAAGCTGCTTGCTCTGCTTTTGTTTGCTTTTTATTCCATTTGAGTCGATTATTTTGTACTGGAAACTCTTCAGAGTAATTGTTGTTATTTTCTGAAAGATTAGTGTCTGTATTATCGGAATTGATAGATACTACGATTGATTCAGTTGGAGTTTCTGGTTCTATAGCATTGGTTATGTTTGTACTCATTTTTTCTTGAACCTGATTTTGATTTTTAGGGATTAACTGTTCCTGATATTTCTGTTGATAAATAGGATTTTTTTCCGGCTCATCTATGTTGTTAGTCTGAGAGGAAGTTAGATTTGTTGAAGAATCTTTCTTGTCTGGTATTAATGTTCTAGTTAAGTTTTTGAGGTTGAGTTTAATTGCTTCAGGTCCTAATACTTTAATTTGAGCTTCGGTTTGAGCTACTCCTTCCTCTAGGGTTGTTTTTAGGTTCGTCAACATAAGACTATAAATTTGGCTACTTTGGATTTCGGCTTCGATATTAGTAGGTAGCGATATAGCTGCCGCTAGGCTCCACCTTTCATGTCGCTCCGCGAAACGCCAACTATCTCGATCTATTTCTATGGGAATATTTCCCGAAAAACTATGGTTAGATGCAAGTTTGAATTCCATGACTATGGTTTTAGTTTTATTTATACTTAATAGGAGTAATCTAAGTAATTTATTCTATGAGTTAGTTGTGATTCCGGATTAATAACTATGAATATTTCTAGAAGTTTTTAGGTTAATGAGATACAAAGTTTTAGGACTTTAGGGAACAAGGAAGATACATTAAAATCAAACTGTACCTTACTATCCTAAAAAGTACTGTAATTTTTGTTTTTTGTAGAATTTCCTGACTGCTTGAGTTTCTTTTTCTAGAGAAAATTTTTCTCATAAGTATGTGCAGCAGATTCTAGATTAATGTCGTACAACTGATGGGGTAAATATTTTTTGCTTGTTCCCTATCCTCCGATCCATCTTCGCTAAGACCTATGGACGTTGCATACAAGGTTCCTACTTATTCCCTGCTCCCTAAAACCATCAATATATGCACTTCATCAAATAGGAAACTGCTGTATATAGTAGACCCCTCCGGAAAAGAGGCAGTAGGGAGTAGGGAGTAAGGAATAGAGGGAAAGAATTAATGATTTCTGTAAGATAATTGATTTTATTTTTAATTATCGGAGATGTCTCGTGGTTTAACTTAAATATGAGACGTTTTTTCCTCTGAAAATCTTTACATAGCAAGAAAGCTTTATCTCAATCTAAAGTTAAATTACTGTGTATTCCTAAAAAAGACTTCAGGAACTTCAGAAAAGAGTTCTTTATTTATTGCAGATATCTAACCCAGATTGTTCACGTCAACTTGTAGCATTACAAGCAATACAAAACAGACGAGAATATCTAAGTATATCTAAGTATTTATACTCCGTAAATCTTAAATACTATGTAAATCATCTTTATTGGCCTTTGAGTAAGGCCAATCATCAGGAAAACATTAACCACAACTGTAAATACTTAATTTATTCCCAAAATTGAGAAATAGCATTTCCTCATGGCTCCTAATTCCTAGCCTTTTATACTACATTTTGAAGTGCAGAATGTAGAGTATGATTTTTTCTAAATATGTTGCGCAATAGTTTGACCTATTATTTGAGTTTAAAGCCTTGTCCTTCTAGGAGAGCTTTTCTAGAATATTTTTTTTAACTAATAGTTTTATCTACTAATCAGCAAGACGCTAGTGAGCCATTCTAATTATTCTTAGGTCACAGATAGTGGGAGCATCCTGCTCCCGTGCTAGGCGTCGATCATCTCCTTGTAACATTATTATGTAGGACTACCAAAACTTTTTCTACTGTCAAGTTGACTACTTGTAAACCCGGTCAAGCAAAAATAGTCCTACTACAATTCCGACAAAATGAGCGACAATTATATGAGTATTACCCAATACTATAAAAATATCCAGTGTAAATTTTTCTAGTTGTGTAGGGTTGAACGTAAAAGATTGACTAACTAATGATTCACCTAATAAAATACCCCCAATTGCTTCCGCCCCTAATAAATTTAGGGTCATCCCAACCAAATTAGTAATTAAAGTCCTTTTTACTTGTTGAGTTGTATCTGACCTACTTGGCCTTAAGGAAGGTGTAGGCGATCGCAATTGCCTTGCCAAACGAGTGTAACGAAATGACAAGAAGATGCTAAACCCTAGTACCACTAGACCACAAACCGCAAAGAATAATCCACCTCCTGTACCTGCTCCAGTCTCTTGGCCTAGTATAATTACAGCAAACAGAAAAATTATGCCTGAAACTATCCCTAGCACAAGTTGTACCCAAAAGCAAGTCCAACCTCCTAATCGGAGGGCTTTAGCTACCTGTTCAACTGTAGCTGGCAAGGAAGAAGGCGAGTCTGATGAATTTGACATATTTCTTCTGCTTGTATCTTCTGACTTCTCTAAAATTTTTGCACAAATATGGTTGACGTTTAGTCAACTCCTTTTAGAATATATTTAAGAATTGTAAAGAAACAACTCTATCTAGAAACACTATTAAATTTGAGGCCAATTTATAATGACACAACCACAACCTACTACTACACCTAATTTGGACGAGCCAAAGTTCGGATTCAACCAATATGCAGAACGTCTGAATGGTAGAGCAGCGATGATTGGATTTGTGTTAACTTTAGCAATTGAATACTTTACTGGAGAAGGTTTACTATCTTGGTTAGGTCTCAATTAGGATTTGATATCTACTTAGTTATTTAAAATAAATATTATAATAGAGATTGAACCCAGAGTCTACCTTAAATATTTTAGATGATTGTTGTTGGTCACCTTAAGCATTCTGGTCAAGTTTACCAACAACTTCCTTCCATATAACTTGCCCAAATTTCATAATAATGCACAATATTTAGAACAATCAAGAATTAATTTCTACAGACAATTAATTCACCTATAATTGTAATGAAAATTTGGGGTAGTTTGAAAGCTTTTGTGTTTTAACCGAGACATTATACACAAGCTAAGTGCCTTTAATAACTTTGACAATTTTCAAAAATTGTATATACAACTTGCAAGAATTCAAGTGGTTTTAATCCTTGTAATTAGTTGTAAGTAGATTAGTTTGATCGTCGGTAAAATAGTGATAGAAATTTAAAACCCTGAAAACTTCATAAATATGAGGAGAAGAGAAAATGGCTAATACCTTGATAAGTTGAGAATATTCTAGGTTAAATTCCTGTGATATGAACCACTGCTAGTGAACACATAACAGATATTATTGAGGAGCATTATCTCTGATAATTGCATTAGATGAACAAAACAGTGTTAATGTGAAGCCAATAACTAATCCTATCTACAGGAATTATGCAGTACCGCTATATATGGTGGATTATTTGGTGATTATTCAAGATATAACTACTACAATTAGTGTCGTTGCCTAAGTCCCGATCTAGTTGAGAACTTAATACTTTTTCAATTTAAGATATCTTTTTTGACACCCTCTCTGGCGGTTAGTTAGGCGCAGATATTCATACTGAGCGGTAGCTCTTCGACGGGTTGAGGTTTTGCTTACGCAAAGCTGCGCTTTTAATGTCGCGCAGCGAAACACAGGGTGCTGCAAGCTTGGCGCTAGTCTGACGCTTCCCGAGCGTCCGTTCAATGTCTCTCCTTGCCCACCCGGGACAATAATACTATACTATAGCTTATGTCCTCCTAACTTGATCGATCAAAAAGTCGCCCGCTTATGGGCGAGGCTTCAGACCGATTTTTTTGGTGAAACCTTAAGATTGATTGGTTTTACCATATTATCTTCGCCTTTACCAGATATCCCTGGTCTTGAAACAAAGTTGAGATAAAATCAAAACTAATTTACGGATTTCAAGTTCCAGATGGCAGTATAGTTAATAAATTAACATAAAGATTGATTGGTTTTATCATATTATCTTCCCTTGGCCAGATATCCCTGGTCTTGAAACAAAGTTGAGATAAAATCAAAACTAATTTACGGATTTCAAGTTCCAGATGGCAGTATAGTTAATAAATTAACATAATTAAGATTAAGGGAGTGAGATTATTAACTTAATTCCCTTGGCAGAACAAAATATACTTAAATTCTAGATGGCATTAAATTAAACTTATGATGAACGCTTTATGGCCAAGAATTCTGAAAATAGCTTATCGAAAAGATCCAGTAGTAAGCTTTGTAGTCACAGTAGGAGCTGTTGATGCTGTAATTGGTGGTGTAGGCTCTAGTTGGTCTTTATTTGGTTTAGGAATGGGAACAGTAGGAGTGGCAATCATATTGCGTTTCTGTTTCCTAAAGCGTTCTCATCTTGAGCAAGCTAGTGCTGTTCCAGAATATTATCTACCTCCTAATTCGTCTCGTCCACAACTACCAATTCTGAATAGAAATAAAAAGCATCTTCCTTAATCAGAAAGAATTTATTGCCCATGAAAATTGGTCAAGTTGCTGCTCTTAGTGGTTTTCCAATTAAGACCATCCGCTACTATGATAATATTGGTTTACTTGAACCTTCTGTAGAACGTTCTGAATCTGGTTATCGTTTGTTTGAAGAGTCGGTGCTTGGCAGACTGGGTTTTATTAAAAGAGCCAAGTCTTTGGGTTTGAGCTTAAGGGAAATTTCGGAAATCTTGGTCATCAGAGATCGAGGTGAACTACCCTGCACAGAAGTTAAGCATAAATTAACCAGTAAAGTCCAAGAGATTACTTCTCAGATAGAAGCATTGGAAAATTTAAAAGCAGAGTTACAAGAAATTATTCAGCATTGGCAGGAGCAACCATCAACTAATCAGGCAAGGGAAAATGTTTGTCCCAATATACAAATTCAAAGATATGGCAATGACGAACACAGGAGTTGCCAAGCTATCAAGTATAACTAAAGTTCAGATAGGAGAGCCGTAGGATTGGCGATGTAAAGAAGTTAAAGAAAGCAGCACAGACTGTGTTTGAGAAGCTTGAGAATGTCCGCGCCAGTAATGGCGACTGCTATAATTAAGTTGCTCCCGGCGTTGCGCTCACGCTGAAACTAAGCATTCCCTAAAATCACGCTATAGGCTATAGGGAATTTCTGCTGCCTATTGCCTCCTCCGGAGGAGGTGCAGTAACAGATGAGCTGCGCCAACATACCATCTGCCTCCGAGGACGAACCTCTTTTTGGTCTTACGATCGCTCCTAAAGACTTCCCAACGGGGTCTTGGGGGTCTCCCCCATGAGCGACTGGCGCTGATACTGCTAGCCCACCAGGCTTATTTCTATTACGATAGTAGCACAAGCTTTAGGAAAACTGTAACATTGATTGGTTTTCATCTATCCCCCCTAACCCCCCTTTCAAAGCTATCCCTTATAAGGAACTCCTAAAATCTTTTTCTGATAGGGAGATGGGGGGTGTGGATATGGGGAGATGGGGGGAGTTTAGCCTCTAATTAAATACGTTTACTCTCCTATCATTATCCATTGAATGGTAATAAACATAACCTTTTTCTAATGTCTAAGTTTTATCTTAAGAAAGATGTTTATAAAGCATAGCTTTCACGCGGGGGGAACAAAAGGGGGGATGGAGAACGCGAGTCTTCAACCAACGTTGAGATAAATAAACAAAAAAAAGGGAACCATGGTTCCCTTTTTCTTGACTGTTTAATTTTTTTATAAGTATTTTTTGCTGCTTTTTTATCTGTCTTAACCTTGCAGCTCCTCCTCTTCCTTTAATATTTCTACCTTGTTTACGGGGAGATTCCCATCTTTTTAAATGCTTCACCATATCCTTAGTTTTAAGTTGACAATTTATAGTATAAATTACTATGGGCGGAGAGAGACTCGAACTCTCACGACCGAAGTCGCCACATTTTGAGTGTGGTGCGTCTACCAATTTCGCCACCCGCCCTTACTCTTATTATTGTACACATCTTTTGCCAAACTTTGCAACAAATCCTGATATTTTTTGCTACTAGCCCATTTGTCAATTTCTTTAGCTCTCAATACAGGCAATGGATGACTTAACTGGGCTGTTTGGAGTTCCCTTAAAACTTCACCCAATTCTGTATTACTAAATTCATTGTAAGCTCTTGCCTGAGCTAAAAAAGCATCAACATTAAGTTTTGGTGATATGGTTGGAGAACCACCAGCTAGCTTCATCAAAACTGATACAACTACTTTAGGATTTTGTGTAGCTAGTAGAGCTGCGCGATCGCAACTAAATTCGGCACACCTTAACCATTCTAGTATTTGGCTTTGTAAGCTTTGAGCTATTATACCACCCCATGTCGAAATTTGTCCAGCAGCAAGTACAATTAAATTACCTAAGGTGAGATATACTCCATGCTCACATTTCAGATGTCCTAGTTCGTGACCTAATACTGCTTGGATTTCCTCTAAGTTGAGCAACTCTATCAAAGATGTATGAACAACAATAAAAGGTTGCTTTCCTCGCATAGCAAATGTATAAGCATTAGGCACAGGATGTTGACGAACGTATAATTGGGGTGGTTCTAAATCAAGTGCTTGACAAGCATCTAATAGTGTTTTGTGTAAGTTTGGTAGTTGTGCTTCACTAACCAGAACACTGGATGCTATATTTTCCATGTAGAAAAATTGCTCACCTAGTGGGCCTAATAACTGTCTGACTAATAAGTCTATACCAGGCAGTTGCTTCAAAGCATTGGTTGCCTCTAAATCTAAGGGATGCCGAAAATGATTTGCCTTTAAACCAATTAGTTGCGTTGTTGTCAAAGCCATATTTGCTTCAGTCCAAGCTTACCGATGATATATTAGCACAACCAAATATCAAATCTCAAAATATGTTGCATCTATGGTTAATAAAGGTCCAGTCAAATTATAGACACCCCAGCAATTAGATTTTAAAAATTCCTTCAACTTTTACTTTGAGAGATTAATTATCCAGGTTCGATTTTCTATTAACATAGATTCCCAACTGGAGGCTATATTGGTGCCAAAATTGATTCTAACTTTTTCAGGATTTGCTTTTAATCAACAAAGTAGTTAAATTCAGTTGATTTTGAAGTGAAAGCCATTAAAATCCAAAACTAAATTTATGCCTTCTATCTTTATCATTTTGGGTGAATAACTGTCATTTTTCTTCAGAAGTCACCTCAATTACATAAAAATCACATTTAGGAACAATTATTGCTTCAGTTATACGGTCAGCTAATTAGGTCTGAAACTCAGTTTCAGTTCCTGATACTTTGATTAAACCTTGTTTTTGTGTCACTTTACTTAGGACTTGAATAGATTAAGTTTTAACAGCTAGTTGTTTTTTTTCGCACTGATTTTAATTATACTATAATCTTTTCGCTTTTTCTTTTTGACCTTTTTTATCCGTAAATTTGAGAGTTAAAAGAAGTAATCACAGCAATCAAGTCTGCCATAAATTTATCTTAGGGACTTCCAAATAAAAAATTATCCCATTAGCTATGAAAATAAGGGAGTAGGTCGGAGGGAGTAGGTCGGAGGGAGTAGGGAAGAAATTGAAAAATTAAGGGAGTAGGGAGTAACCAGTTAACGCGATTAGTAGAAAAATTGGGATAATTTATTTTCTGGTATTCCCTTATAGCGGTTTTCACAAAGTTAGACTACAAAACTTCTGCCTCATAGGAGTGTGCATTCCCTCTCTTGGTCAGCATTCCCTCACAGGAGTGCGCGTTCCGCAAGCGAGCTGTCGGCGGCGCGGGGTCTTACCGCTTGCGTCTTTCACCGACGCGGGTCCGCACCCCTTAGACCCTCAACATTAGTGCCTTTAAGCCAAAATCTCTATATTCTATGTTAATGAAAAGCGCTATAATTCCCCCTTAGCTTGATTAACAATCTCAACTTTTTGATCCAGATTTACTTCTTTTAAATCATCAATATCTATGACAAATACAGATTTCTATAGGCATTCACCACAGGGAAGTGGGGATCTTCTCGCAACAA
>NZ_JAAHGT010001329.1 GCF_010672385.1 Okeania sp. SIO2F4 | reverse complement strand
GCAGAATGAATTACCACATTCACCTCAAAATCATGGGTTGGCAATGATGCTGGAAGGGTTAGGTATAGGAACTATAACAGGTTTTGTAGGTATTGGTGGGGGTTTTGTGATTATTCCAGCGTTGGTGCTTTTGGGTGGAATTCCCATGAAGGAAGCGATCGGTACGTCGTTACTGATTATTGCTTTTAAGTCCGTAACGGGGTTTACAGGTTATTTAGACCAAGTGGTTTTGAATTTTAATTTAATTGTTTCTTTTACACTTGCCGCAGGAGTTGGTACTGTTAGTGGCGCTTATTTAACTAAGTTGATTGAAGCCAAAGAACTTAAGAAGGGGTTTAGTTTTTTTGTTTTTGCTATAGCAGTTTTGATTTTAACTCAACGTTTGATTTTTGATTTAGGATGATATAGCAAACATTTAGGAAAAGACGAGATATTGTTGCCTTTAATTCAAAAGTTTAATACTTATTCAATAACTTCTAAGGGACTTCCAAATAAAAAACATACAATTACCCTAAATTTAGAGAATAGGGAGCAGGGAGTGGGGAATAGAGGTAGCGAAACAAAGAGATCTAGTTCAAAAATTAGATAATTTAGAAGCTGTTTGAGAAGTGCTGCATGGAACCGATGAATCCGCGCAAACCTAACCCCCCTGCCCCCTTCTAGGGAAGGGAATAGGGGTTTCAAAGCCTCTCTCCTCGTAGGAGAGAGGTTTGGAGAGAGGTTTTTATGAGTTTACAAACAGTTTCTTATTGTTTGCTATTCCCTAAGTATTACTCCGATTTAACTTGATCCAATAATTTGAAAAAAAAAATTGTTAATAAGTAACAAAAAGTGTTATTATAATAGTTTTGCAGAATGTTGTAAGCATGACTGCCAAAGTTGAGTTAGGGTGACAATTAACTATGACAACACAAGTATTGCCTAAAGTCAATAGTCTTGGAGACTGGGCATCCTTAGCCTTTGAAAAGCATTTTCAGAAGACTCTGAAACATGAACCAGAGGTACTAAAAGATCGAGACCCAGAGGAACTGCATCAAATGCGAGTGGGTATGCGTCGTTTGCGCTCTGCGGCTCAAGGTTTTAGACCTGTTGTAACTTTGCCGAAAGCTGCTCAAGATCGAAAAATTGGTAAAATTGCTCGTTGTTTAGGGGGTTTAAGGGATTTAGATGTGCTTTTAGAAGCTCTAGAAAATCGCTATAAACCAAATTTACCTACTCAAGAACAAGTCGAGCTGGATAAGGCTATGCAGCAGTTGCGAAAACAGCGTCGCCAAGCTTTTAAAAAAGTACGAGCAATACTCGGAGATAAGAGTTATCTAATGTTGAAACAGAAATTGCAGGAGTGGTTAGATAGCCCAATTTATACAGATATTTCTCTACTACCAATTCAAGAAGTATTACCAGATTTATTATTACCTGAAATTAGTCAATTATTTCTTCATCCTGGTTGGTTAGTCGGGGTAGAAAAAGAGGATGTAGAAACAAGCGATAATCAGGATTTCTTGCTACAAAAAACTAATTCTAAATATCAAGTCGTGAAAATTAAGAATGATAATTATTCTATAAGTATTAGTGATACTGAGGAGGAAAACCTACATAGTTTGCGCAAAGAAGTAAAGCGGGTTCGTTACCAAATGAGTTTATTTACTGAATTTTATGGTCCAACTTATGAAGCTTATCTAAAAGATATGAAAGACATCCAGGAATATCTTGGTGATATTCAAGATAGTGCAGTTTTAAGAGAAT
>NZ_JAAHGT010001328.1 GCF_010672385.1 Okeania sp. SIO2F4 | reverse complement strand
CAGCGCGATCGAAAGTCATCTTCCGTTCCAGGACACAACCTTCCAAATAAGTCTGCAGACTGTGTTCCAGTATCAACTGGGATAGGTCCAGCTTTTGATGGTCGGTTAGATGATCCCAATTCGGTTCACTTCGGATCAGCCTACTAATTGCTTTCTTGGGAGACCCATGCTTGCCGTCCATGATATATCTCGGCGGGTTAGGCATCTGTCGAAAAGGGATAATTTGCAAAGGAGATGGGGTCCCAGAGGAGTTCATTGGATATTGGCTGGCTGAACGATACAAACCACGATTAACACGCTTTCCTGTTCGCGAAGCGTGTCCGAAGGACTTAGGCTCCCACATGCACGGGTTTCGCACCAAATGTCGGCAGAAAATCATCCGATACGAAAACTAGCCTTACTCGTGTAACTCTCCTCAGTCTCAACAAACTTCATCCCATGTTGCTCAGATAATTCAGCTATCCTGGTTTTTAACTTAGCTGTAGGTATTTGGACAAACTGTTGGTTATTTTTCTTGCCAATGTTAATACTATCTTTTTGACGTTGATTCCAACCAAAAACTACTGTGCCTATTTGATGCTCAATACACCAGTTAATCACAAACCTAGCTGCCTTATTAATATTGTCGCGCATCATTCGGTTACGCTTTTCAGTAATAGCTGCTAAATTATCGTCCCAGTAGTCACCAGACTGGCCTGATTTTATTTCTGCTATTTTCTTGTTATACCATTGCCATACGAGATTTAACCTTTTTCCCATCAACTATAAAAGCTTTTCCCACATTACTCACGCAGGTTAACCAGTTGTTTAATCCTGGGTCTATGCCTAAGAAGTTTTCTGCTATTGGTTGGCCTTTTTCTAGTGTAGGTTGCTCATAAACAAATTCTAAATAGAAGCAGTTGTTTCTAGGAACAAATCTCAATTCTTTAATTTGATTGAAATCTAAGTTGCTAGGCATTGGCAATAAAAAATGGTCTATTCCAAACCATGCTTTGACTTGCTTACCTAGAGGGAACTTAAGCATTCCATTCACCAGCTTGACCCAGCGTGCTGGATAACTAACGACTGCTAAACCATTCTTTTTGCGGTATTTTGGTGTTTTTGGCTTTTGTGCCAGTTCACCTGAAGTAAACATTTTGGCACTTCTTGCATAAGAGTTGAAAGACTCAATTACAGAATGTAATGTCTGTTGGGCACAGGCTGTTTCGCTGCGCGACATAAAACACGCTAGGGTTGCGGAGCAAACGCATAGCCTTAAAATGCAGATTACTTTTTAACTCAAAATCTAGTTCAGCTTTAGACAGAAAGCGTCCTGCTTTAAATAGCATTTGGCGACAATAGTAAATACCACAATTTGTCAACTTATTTGCTTCTGTGCATAGGTATTCAAGCACAGCCATTACTTCTGAGGTACTCTTGACTAGGTGTTGTTGACATCCATACATTAAATTATCACCTCCTTTAGATATAGTAACACTATTAAACATAATATATCTATAGATTGATCAAGAAAAAACCAGACGAATAATAGAAGAAATCCTCACTCAGTAACACTGATTAATTACCCTGCATGTATTTTGTCCAAAGTGTAGAAAGCGAGTATTGGTAGGAGAGGTAAAACAACGGTTGCAACAGATTATTTTTGAGTTATGTACGCTCGCATGATTGGAGACTAATAGCATTAGAAATAATGCCAGACCATGTACATTTATTTTTAGAAGTTGACCCAACTTTTGCACCCTCTGT
>NZ_JAAHGT010001327.1 GCF_010672385.1 Okeania sp. SIO2F4 | reverse complement strand
GCTAGTGAATATCCACGACTTATGCCCTTGCTAAAAGAATATCTACCAGAAACAATTATAATAGGCTGTGGTGGTGGGGGTATTGTTGGTATGAATGAGGAGGGAAAACCACAAGAAGTGGAACAACAAACTGCCATTAGTCTTAGTTTGGCAAATTTGCCAGAAGTAACAGTAAAAGCTTTTCACATATCGGCAGAACAACTACCCGACTTAGACAGTTCTCCCGACCAGTGGTGCGAGCTAATCGGAGTACCCACTGTAGAAAAACCTCAATTTATTATACTTGCCGATCCATTTTCTGCTAAAATCAATGACTTGCTTCAAGGATTAGATTATGCTTATCCTAATTCACCCAAGGTGGGAGGATTAGCTAGTAGTGGCCCAACTGGCAACAATGCTGGACTCTTTTTTCAAGATCGCCTCTACCAAGAAGGAGCTGTAGGTGTCTCTCTATCTGGCAAGATTATCTTAGAAACAATAGTAGCTCAAGGCTGTCGCCCTATTGGCAAACCTTATCGCGTTACAGAAGGAGAACGTAATATTGTTCTAGAACTGGAAGAATTAGTTAGTTCGGATCAAATAGTTAGTGATGGTGTTAAACAATCTCCATTAGAAGCATTACAAAATTTATTACAAAATCTCAGCGAAAAAGACAGAAAACTAGCAGAAAACTCTCTCTTTGTCGGTATAGTCGGAGACGAATTTAAGCAAAATTTAGAACAGGGAGACTTTTTAATCCGTAATTTGATTGGGGTAGACCCTAAAGCAGGAGCGATCGCCATTGGCGATCGAGTTAGGACTGGCCAACGAATTCAATTTCATTTACGGGATGCCCATACCTCAGCAGAAGATTTAGAAATGTTACTACAGCGCTATCAAAGAGAAGTTGCTTTCGAGAGTACTCCCACAAACAATGCGACTGCTTTAATGTTCTCTTGTTTGGGACGCGGGGAGGGACTATATGGTAAACCTAACTTTGATTCTAGATTATTTAGTCGTTATTTGAATATCCCCATAAGTGGCTTTTTCTGTAATGGTGAAATTGGCCCTGTGGGTAATAGTACATTTTTACATGGTTATACCTCTGTATTTGGTATTTGTCGTCAACCTTCTTGACATCCTCCCCGACCTAAAAGGCGCGGGGATTCCTACCGAGCCATAGCTCCTAGGGGGGTTGACGTTTCATAGGCTGCTGCTGCCTTGACGGTAGTCTTACGCTTGCCTCCACGTCCGTTTCGTGTCTCGGACTGCCCGCCCGCGACTAATATATTTATCGCTGCATTTTCCAGAGCGATCGTGTTTAGTGCCACAGTTGAAACATTCCCACTCACGAATTGATAAATCCAATTTCCCACCTTTAAAGCCACAATTTGAGCAAACTTGACTTGTAGCTTCCCACCTGCTAATGACTCTAAAATCACGACCGTATTTCTCAGCTTTTCCTTGTAATAAGGTTCTAAATTGTCGCCAACCTAAATCAGATATAGCTCGGGATAATTTACGATCTCTTGGTGCGCATTCCCTTGCGACTTGCCTCTTGCAGAGGAGCTGCCTCTTGCAGAGGAGCTGCGCTAACGCTAACGTCGTCGCGGGGTCGCACCGCTTTTTTACCATGCCAGAAACATTGTCATACCTCTAAAACAACTATTTGGTTTTCACGAATTATTTTAGTAGATAACTTATGTATAAAATCTGTCCTTGTATCTTTCAGCTTGGCACGGATTAGAGTAGCTAAATTCCATGCCAAGCTGA
>NZ_JAAHGT010001326.1 GCF_010672385.1 Okeania sp. SIO2F4 | reverse complement strand
CTTACGCAGCACAACCTATTTTCGTCCCTATCGACCGACAGGGAAGCAATCTCAAATCTTAGTTTTTCGTACCTCATGCATAAGTCCTGTATTAAAAAAGCAATCAGCAATCAGCACTCAGCACTCAGCAGTCAGCAGTAAACGTTTAGAAGGGGAATGTTACCCCTCCGCGCACTATCCTGCTTATAGAAGCACTTGATTTAAACGATCGCTCAAAAAGCTTATAGCGTATGGGCTAAAAGCTAATAGCTAGTTAATTATTTGGTAAACTAATCACAAACTCAGTTCCTGTTCCTAATTCTGAAGTACAAGTGATTTTTCCTTCATGTTTTTCTACTACAATTTGACGAGAAATTGATAAACCATTACCTGTTCCTTTTCCTACTCCTTTTGTGGTAAATAAATGCTCAAATATTTTCTGTTTTACTGACTCAGAGATTCCCTTGCCATTATCTTCTATACGAATAATTGCCTGTTGTTTGGCATTGTCAATTTCTGTGGTAATACTAATCTGATTTGGTGCTGATTTGATTTCGGTGAAAGTTTTCCCAAAATTACTTTCATCTATAGCATCAATAGCATTAGCAATTAAATTCATAAATACTTGATTTAGTTGTCCTGGATAACAGTTGATTTCTGGCAAATTTCCATAGTTTTTTCTGACTTGGATTTCCGGACGATTTTCATTGGCTTTGAGTCTGTGTTTGAGAATTAATAAGGTGCTATCTATTCCTTCATGGATATTGAATGGTACTTTCGCTATTGTATCCCCGCGAGAGAAAGTTCTCATTGATTTACTAATCTCGGCAATACGTTCTGTTCCTTGTTTCATAGAATCAATAGTCTTAGGCAAGTCTTCGAGCAGATAATCTAACTCGATCGCCTCCATTTCTTCTTCGATTTTTTCCCCTGGTTGAGGGAAAGTTTGGCGATAGAGGTTCAACAGGTTAATCATGTCTTGGATATAATCAGAAGCGCAATCTAAATTACCCAAAATAAAACCTAATGGATTGTTGATTTCGTGAGCAACTCCGGCAGTTAATTGACCGACGGTTGCCATTTTTTCGCTTTGAATAAGTTGTAGTTGTATTTGCTCTAATTGTTGGGCGTAATTCTGAGATTCTCCATTGAATTGATAGCTTAACTGCTAAGGTAATTATGAATGGGAACAATGGAGAACCTGACATCAAAGTTGCAGGCAAGAGACTACTACCAATTTGGATAATTGCTAGCTTCGCTCGATCCATCATCACGGGTAAATCGAGTAAATCCAGAATTTCCCGCTATCCAATCAATTTTCTAATTTCTGAAAATCCTGCTTCGATTTCAGTCGGTGTGAGTATATCTGGAAAGTCGATACCCAACTTTTGTAGTAGAGATTTTCCGAGTTCAATTGCCTCTATCGGCTTATTTTGTGAAACATTTGCCTGAATCAAAATTTGGTAGACATTGACTCGATCTAATAATGACTGAGCTTGTTGGACGACAGTTTGAAACAAATGTTCCATGGTCTCAAAGTCACCGCAGAGGAAGACTAAATCAACAGCTAAATCATGGAAGGCTAAACTCATTTCATAGTTTCGTTGCCAAGCTAGCTCTCCTACTCCTAGTAAAAATAATCCAATCTTATACCAATTTCAAAAAATATTGTTACAATAGAATAGGTATAAAATTATTAAGCGATAGCAACTACTCTGTGGCGATCGCTTAACTACCAAAAACCAAAATAACCATACAAAAACTACCCATCCTTCT
>NZ_JAAHGT010001325.1 GCF_010672385.1 Okeania sp. SIO2F4 | reverse complement strand
TCCCCCACCCTTAGATCCGGTCTTTGTTGAAATGGAGACAAAGCAAAAATTTACCACTCTAGAAATAGAAGCAGAATTAGAACAACTACAGAAAAATATAGGTTGTCAAAATCAATCAAATTTTTCTCCCCCACCCTTAGATCCGGTCTTTGTTGAAATGGAGACAAAGCAAAAATTTACCACTCTAGAAATAGAAGCAGAATTAGAACAACTACAGAAAAATATAGGTTGTCAAAATCAATCAAATTTTTCTTCCCCACCCACAGAAAATATAGAGACGAAGCAAAAATTTAGCGCTCTAGAAATAGAAGCAGAATTAGAACAACTAAAGAAAAATATAGGTTGCCAAAATCAATCAAATTTTTCTCCCCCACCCACCAAGACTAATACATTGTCCTCAGAGAATATTTACAACTCTATATTTTTTGAGTCCTGTACTTCCCACACTTCCCACACTTCCCACACCTCCCCACCCTCTCCTCCTTTTTTCTAAGCGTGACAATGAATTAACCCTACCCCCACCCACAGAAACTTCAGACTTACAACCACACTCAAAATTAACTTGGAAATGTAGAAAAGTTATCAAAGCACATACTACCTCAATTAATGCTGTAGTTATTAGTGCTGATAATCAAACTTTTGCCACAACAAGTAGCGACTCCTCTGTTAGCTTATGGAATATCAAAACAGGTAAACGTCTCTACACTTTTTTCAGATATTCCCAGGAAGTGCAAACTGTCGCCCTCAATACTAAGACTCCCATACTCGTTAGCGGAGACTTCGAGGGAAAAATCACCACATATAATATAGATACCAAAAAACATTGTCAGACTTTTTTCGCTTCCAACTCTCCCATCAGTCACAAAGACTCAGTATTTGCAGTAGCTATCAGTAAAGACGGTAAAAATCTTGTTAGTGGGAGTGCTGACAAAACTATTAGACTATGGGAACTAGAAACAGGAAAACTCAAGCGTACTTTTGATGGTCATACAGATAAAGTTTGGGCAGTTGCTTGGAGTCAGGATGGTAAAACTTTTGCCAGTGGGAGTGCTGATAAAACTATTCGTTCGTACTTTTGATGGTCATACAGATAAAGTTTGGGCAGTTGCTTGGAGTCAGGATGGTAAAACTTTTGCCAGTGGGAGTGCTGATAAAACTATTCGTTTGTGGAATATCGACAGTTATCAACCCCCGCGTATTCTGCAACAACATTCTGGTTGGATAACATATTTAGCTTTTCATCCCACTGAAAATCTCCTTGTTAGTGGCAGTACAGATTTTACAATCAAAATTTGGAATATTGAAACAGAGTCGTTAATTTGTACTTTGGTTGGTCATGCAGCACCAGTATTTTCTCTTGCTATTAGTGGTAATGGAGAAATACTTGCTAGTAGTAGTCAAGATGGTACGGTGAAAATTTGGCGTTTGTCTAGTGGGGAACTTTTGCAAACTTTGGCAGGTAGTTATCCGGTAGCTTTTTCTGGTGATGGTTGTTTGGTAACTGGGGGTGATGGGAAAAATATTAAAATTTGGCATCAGGTGATGTGGGATGGTATGGTTTCTAGGTCTGGGGAATGGTGGGAAATATTGGATGTGATGCCGAATGCCAATGCGGAAACAGTGAAATTAGCTGATCGTCGTTTAGCTAGACAATATCATCCTGATGTAAATGGGGATAAAGAAGCTGTTTTGAAAATGCAAATTATTAATCAAGCATATAATCAGTTTTTGCTTCAAAAATTGGAATAATAAGGAAGAAGTA
>NZ_JAAHGT010001324.1 GCF_010672385.1 Okeania sp. SIO2F4 | reverse complement strand
TATCATTGCAATTAGTATTTGGATAGGTTCTCATTTACCCTTTTGGCAAGAAATAGTTAATAATGAAACGGGTTCTACTTTAGCATCTTGGAGTTATCGGTGGATAAATGCTTTAACAGGTTCATTTATTCCTGTAGTAGTGGGAGCGATCGCCTATCAATTAACAAAGCGTTGGAGTTATGGTTTGATTGCTGCTTTACTGATAGCTTTAGATGGATTATTTTTAGTAGAGTCTCGCTATGCTTTGAATAATATTTATCTAGTAATTTTTGGATTATTAGCTCACTTGTATTTAATTATTGCTCTACAAGATTCCGAATTCAAACAAAGTAAATGGTTGGCTTTATCTGGGATATTTTTTGGTGCAAGTGCAGCGATTAAATGGAATGGTTTAGGATTTTTACTCGGCATTTATTTACTTTGGATATTGGCATGGATAATTGAATTTTTTGCTACCAAAAAGAGATCGGGATATATATCTCCTTGGCAAAATTTAACTCGACTAAATCTGATTCAATTGACTCTAAATTTATTGGTTATTCCCATAATTACTTATAGCCTACTTTGGATTCCCCACATTATTCTCAACCCCAAATACGGCTTTTGGGAAATGCAGCAACAGATTTTCAGCTATCATCAAAGAATTGGCAGTGGGGCTGATACTCATCCTTATTGCGCTCAATGGTTTACTTGGCCGTTAATGATGAGACCTGTAGTTTATTTCTATAAAAATACGGGTTTATTAGACAAACCAGAACCTTCTTTACCACCCCTACCTTCAGATATTGGAGACCCAAAAGTTAATCCCCTAATTTTTGATGTTCATGCTATGGGAAATCCTATTTTGTGGTGGTTATCAACATGGGCAATTTTATTATTAATCTTAATGTTATTTAATCGCGTTTGGCATTGGGAAAAAAATAGACAAGCAAGACATAAAAAAATAAAACCAAAACAGATTGTTAAATTTCCACCTGCCTCAGAAATTTGGTTGTTAGTATATTTAGTTATAAATTGGCTAAGTAATTTTTTACCTTGGAGTAGAGTAAGTCGTTGTACTTTTTTGTATCATTATATGGGAGCTTTAGTGTTTGCTATATTGGGATTTTCTTGGTGGGTTGATAGGTGGTTAAATAGTCGTCAAATTCGTCTCAGGATAATAGGAGTGACAGTAATTTTTATAATTTTATTTGCCTTTGTTTTTTGGATGCCTGTTTATTTAGGATTACCTTTATCTCCCCAAAATTGGCAGCTCAGAATGTGGTTTCGATCTTGGATTTAACTAAAGGAAGAATTCATTAATGGATAATGGATAATGGATAATTGATAATTACAAGAAGGTTAAAACCGCACGGGAATTGAATATAAGGAATATTGTCTTTGTTTTCCCCTATCCAAGGGGAGGCTTCAAGGCTCGAATTATTTAATTATTAATTATTAATTTTTCGGTAATAAGTAAGAATAAAGAAGGAAAAAGGCTTAAATTTCCTATAGACATTAACACCTAAATTTGGTGATAGGAAATAGGTAAAAAAAATATCCAATTTTATACTTCTGACTTCTGACTTATATAGCTAAGAAAGAATTGATTAGAACATAGACTGATGATGAATCTTAGACTAGGAAATGTTTTTCTAACTGTTCCCTGTTCCCTGTTCCCTATTCCCTATTCCCTGCTATAAATAATGCTCGATACACAGGTTGATTTTTTGCTAAAGTTGCCTTTTCTATTTCTGATAAAACTGGCAAAATATTTTCGTTTAAC
>NZ_JAAHGT010001323.1 GCF_010672385.1 Okeania sp. SIO2F4 | reverse complement strand
AGTTAATATTAGAAACTGCAAAAAAGGAAATTCAAGGAATAATTGAAAGTCTATCTCACAAAAGTACAACCGATAGTACTCAAACTGATATCTTGCAAACACAACTATTATATATAGAAGACCCCAGTTTGCTAGAAAAAGTACATCAACTCATTGTTGCAGAAAATCACTGTGCCGCAGTAGCATGGAAAACATCTATTGAGGCAATGATTAACACATATCAAGAATTAGAAGACCCCTACTTGCAAGCGCGAGCTATCGATATCAAAGATGTGGGAGGGCGAGTGCTGCAACTGCTAACGGGTGAGAGTAGTAGGAGTTTCAATTTATCACAACCAGGAATTTTGGTGACTTCCGACCTAACACCTTCCCTTGCTTTGCAACTGAAACCAAACTTGGTATTGGGTATCTGTACTAGTGCTGGTAGTGTTACTGCTCATAGTACATTGATTGCAAATACCTTAGGTATTCCAATGGTAGTTGGAGTAGGCACTCAGTTGTTGTCATTGGCAACAGATTCTCAAATTGCTTTAGATGGTGCAACAGGAGAAGTTTGGATCGAACCTAGTCAGGTGCAGTTGCAGGAGTTATTGGTAAAACAAAGTCAAACTTTCGATAAATCTCAAGCACCCCAAGAGGCAATAACTAAAGACGGTAGAAAAATTCCGTTAATGGCAAATATTGTGGGAGTTGCTGATGCTGAATTTGCCTTAGAATGTGGTGCCGAAGGAGTAGGTTTATTGCGAAGCGAGTTTCTCTATCTCGATCGCCAGACTCCACCCACAGAAGCAGAAGAATATGAAACTTATCGGGCGATCGCTCAAATTATGGGAATTCGCCCTCTAACTATCCGCACTTTAGATATCGGAGGTGACAAAACAGTTCCCTATATCAAATTGGAGTCGGAAGCTAATCCTTTTTTAGGATGGCGTGGTATTCGGCAAAGTTTAGATACTCCAGAAATTTTGCAGACTCAGTTAAGAGCTATTTTGCGGGCGAGTCACGGACATAATATTAAAATCATGTTTCCTATGGTGGCATCTGTTCAAGAGGTACGCGCAGCTAAGAAAATTTTGACAGAAGTTGAAAACTCTCTTTCTGGTATAAATAAGATAAAAGTAGGAATTATGGTGGAAGTACCAGCAGCAGTTACAATGGCGAACCAGTTGGCGCAGGAGGTAGATTTTTTCAGTATTGGTACAAATGATTTGAGTCAATATGTTATGGCTGCTGACCGAACTAATTCTAAAGTTGCTAATCTTGCTAATGGTCTCGAACCTGCTGTATTGCGGATGATTCAACAAACTGTAATTGCTGCTCATGAAGCAGGAATTTGGGTTAGTGTTTGTGGTCAGTTGGGATCTAATCCCTTAGCAGTGCCTATTTTATTAGGGTTGGGAGTGGATGAGTTGAGTGTAGCACCACCTGCAATATCTATTGTCAAGACAGTAATTTCTCAATTAGATATGTCAGAGGTAGAGGCGATCGCTCATTCTGTGTTGGAGTTAGATGGGGCTAAGTCGGTACAAGAGTATGTTGTTGCTAAATTAGGGATTGAAATTTACGAACGGTGATTTACCGAAATAATTAATAATTAAACAATTAAATAATTAAATAATTCGTGCCTTGAAGCCTCCCCTTGGATAGGGGAAAAAAATAAATCTTTTCCTTGAGCGCCAATCCTCTCTCTTTTAGGGAGAGGTAATTATCCATTATCCATTAATGAAATAGGACTTAGACAGAAACCGGGTTTATCGAGAAAATTTCG
>NZ_JAAHGT010001322.1 GCF_010672385.1 Okeania sp. SIO2F4 | reverse complement strand
CAATATTAGTTAAACGCCTAAATTTATTGCCGACTTGATATCTTTCATAATGTCTAGAAGTAGAAGCAGTTAATGTGGAAGTAACGCCATTAATTCCAAATATTGTATACCCTAAACGCGCTCCTCCACCTTGGTTATATAATATTTCTACACCATTACAATATCTATTGACACTTTTACTCTGTTTAATCCTTTCAATAGTGTCCGCAGTAAAATCAAATTGTGGATTTACTTCTGATTCATCTTGTAGAATATCTTTGAGTTTTTTTCTGGGTTTGATGTCAGACATTAAAGGCAAAGATTGACTATACATTTTATTTTTGTATGAAATACCCCAGTTATAGTTTTTGCTACTTCCATTGATAATAGACTCCATAGATTTTTCTATATCACTATTTTCATGGCAGGATAAATTTTCAACATCATTATCTGTTAAAAATATAGACAATTTTTCTAAATCTGGTATCTTGTGTTTTGATTTAATCATGCGGGTACCAAAAATAAAAATTCTATCTCTGTTTTGGGGAATACCAAAATTTATTGTATTAATAATTCGCCATTCAATAAAATAATCTAAGGTCGCGAGAGAATTTAAAATCATTCGGAAATGATACCCCTTTTCCATAGTTAGGATTCTTTTGACATTTTCTAATAAAAAATATTGGGGTTGTTTGGCTTTAATTATTTCCACAATGCGTTGAAAAACTGCGCCTCTGACCTTATCTCTAATCCCCATTTTTTTACCTGCTTGACTAAATGGTTGACAGGGAAAACCAGCAGTTAAAATATCGTGTTCTGGAATTTCTGATAAATTAATTTGATTAATATCACCTAATACTATTGAACTACTACCAAAATTACTCTGATAAACTTGACAACAAAGTTCATTAATATCATTAGCCCAAATAGTGTTAATATTTGCAGCTTTCATTCCTAAACGAAAACCACCTATTCCGGCAAATAATTCTATACCTTTGAGTTTGTTTGCTTTATTCAAAATTACTTATTTTTTAGTGAAGTTTTCAAGTAAGCTTTCAGCTATTAGCTGTCAGCTATCAGCAATAAAACAAGGCTTTTGTAGTAATATTTAATTCTAGCTCAATAAAACTCTGCTCTTAAGGAGTGGGGTTTAAATAAAGCTTTTATGTAAAACGAAAAGCAATAGCTAATGTCTAATGGCTAATGACTAAGGCTGATGGCTGACAAAATTTGAGAGTATTCAGTTCAAATCAAATTCCCAACTGAATACTCTCTTCTTCTTCCTACTTTCTTCCTTTTTCCTTTTTCCTAATTTTAACTATTAATTTTCATCCATATTACTGAGATTGAAAATAAAAGGAACTCCTTGAGACTTTTCACTGCCAAGAATTAAAACTTTAGGCATTTGAGAACCACCTTTTTTCCAAGCTTCTATAGCTTCTTTTTGTAAAACCAACTCACCACCTTGTGCTTTTAGTGTTTCAGCTAATAGTTTTTGAGCTTCTGCTTTACCCTTAGCGCGGTTAATTTCTGCTTCAGCTTCTTGTTCTGCTTCTTCAGCAATATACACTGCTCTTTGAGCTCTTTGTTCGGCAATTTGTTTATCTTCAACTGCCCTAGCAAATTCAGGAGAAAATGTTAAATCAATCACGCTAGTATCTAACACAATGATTCCATATTTATCCAAGCGAGAACCTAAAGCATTATCAAAGTCTGATTTTAATTCTTCCCTTTTTGTAATAGCTTCTTCAACAGTTCTTCTCGCTGCAGCAATTTTAAAAGATTCTTGAG
>NZ_JAAHGT010001321.1 GCF_010672385.1 Okeania sp. SIO2F4 | reverse complement strand
TTTAGTAGACTTATATTCTCATAGTGGGGAACCAGGGTTTGAGGAACGGGAAACTATAGAGTCTTTAATCCAAGCTTCTAGAGCAGGAGGTTTTACCAGACTAGCAATTTTGCCGGATACTTTTCCTCCTGTGGATAATCCTGCTGGTTTGGCAAGATTAAAAAATTTGGCAACTCAGGCAACTGATAAGTCTGCTTTTCCTCTTCTTTATTATTGGGGTGCTATTACCCAAGGTGTCAAAGGCGAGCAAATGAATGAGTTGGCAGAATTAGCAGCAACGGATGCTATGGGGTTTGCTGATGGTTTGCCTCTAAAAAATCTTGGTTTGTTACGGCGAGTTTTGGAATATTTGAAACCTCTGAATAAATCTGTTGCTTTGTTTTGCAATAATTCTGGGTTGGCAGGTAATGGGGTGATGCGAGAGGGTTATAATTCTATTCGCTTGGGTTTGCCTGGGGTTCCGAGTATGGCTGAAAGTTCTGCTTTGGCTGCTGTATTGGAATTAGTAGATGCTATTGGTACTCCGGTTCATATTATGCGAGTTTCTACTGCTCGGAGTGTGGAGTTGATTGGAGCTGCTAAAAGTAGGGGTTTACCTATTACTGCTAGTACGACTTGGATGCACTTATTGTTGGATACTCAAGCTATAGAGGGTAAGTCTCATTTAGATACTGAGTTTATTCCTTATGACCCGAATTTACGTTTGGAACCTCCTCTGGGAAATAAGAGCGATCGCCTGGCTTTAGTTCAAGGTCTCAAGGATGGGGTTTTAGATGCTATTGCTATTGACCATACTCCTTTTTCTTATGAAGAGAAAACAGTTGCTTTTTATGAAGCACCCCCAGGAGCAATGGGATTAGAGATAGCATTACCTTTATTATGGCAGAATCTTGTCGAAACCGGAGAGTTGTCTGCTTTAGATTTATGGAGAGTATTAAGTACAACTCCTAGCAAATGTTTAGGATTAAGTCCTGGAACTATAGCACCCCAAAAATCAGCAGAAGTTACCCTATTTGCGCCTCAAGAAATTTGGGTAGTAGAAAAGCCAGCTTTGAAATCTCGTTCTATCAATACACCTTGGTTGGGAAAAGAAATTAAAGGTCGTGTTCTGGAGTTTTAATTTTACAGAATATGACTTTTTCTAAAGCACCCAGAGTGTGTAATCAATTAGGGCTTGCTGATTAAATCTCAAAGGATTGATAGATAAAGGTAAGTACCTCTTTAGAGGGAAAAAAGTGCAGCTTTTTAAGCTTGAGCGACCAAAAAGTTAGGATTTTGGGCTGAAAAGGGCCGAAAAATCAAGGGATAGTTCTTCTGACTACCTCATTTCCATATGAAAATTCTAAAATATGCTCCGAAACAGTTTATCAAAATGTTGGCATTTATACCAGCGCTCTCCCGTAGGGGAGCGGAGGGATGGGAATGCCAATCAATGTTGCGGTTTTACAAATAAACTGTTAAAATGTAAATATTGAAAATTAATCAGTAGATGGTTGAAAAAGCGTACAAATTTAGATTTTACCCCACTCCGGAACAGGAAAGTCTGTTGCGGAGGACTTTGGGTTGTGTGCGCCTAATCTATAACAAAGCCTTAGCTGCTAGGACTCAAGCTTGGTATGAACAAAAACAACGAGTAAGTTACAAGCAAACTTCGGCCATGCTGACGAACTGGAAAAAACAGAAAGATTTAGATTTTCTTACTCAAGTAAGCAGTGTACCATTGCAGCAAGGCGGTAGTCCATTTACAAACTGCTTTCACCAACTTTTTTAGT
>NZ_JAAHGT010001320.1 GCF_010672385.1 Okeania sp. SIO2F4 | reverse complement strand
CAAATTTTATCTCTAATGAGAATCCCTGAATCTATCTACATTTTTCCTCCGTGAATCACTGCCTCATGTGACTAAAACCGCTCTAATTATTACTATGAATGAGTTTTAGTGAATTTATTTAGTTAAATCATTTCTAAATGAGCGAACCGTGAGTAGTTTAACCATCAGATTAAATAAACCCGCCCGAAAATCTAGGGCACACTTATTAGCCGTGTTGGTCTATCAGTGGGGGATAGGATGGTCAGGCAATGGGGCGGGTTTATCTGATTCAATATTGATATCATTAATTTAACGCTAAACCCGCCCCTACTAGCGTGTCTAGCTTAAAAATGTGGGTAACTTTGAGCACCTTGGAAGACCTCTCTCTGCCTCGACCCCTCTCCTACAAGGAGATGAGAGAATATTCCCCCCCAACGCTAGCAGGGAAGGGGGTCGGGGGGTTAGGTTTTTTTTCCCACAATTTTAGCCTAGACACGGTACTACTATTTCAATATTTGGTGGTTTTGTAGAAATGTAAAAATCACTACTTGTACACTACTACCCAATATTTTAGGCGTATCACACCATTAGATATACTTAGGACTTACGCAAGAGTGCTATATCTAGTAGGGGCGTTTCATGTCGCCCTGGGTTAACGCGCGTTGTGCGGAGCGCTAAACGGCCGTTTGCTGGCGCAAAGCTCCGCTAACGCTCCTACAGATGGCGTATAATTTGATATTTTGCGTAAGTTCTGATACTACTACTTCCAACCCACCCGATCCATTAATTTAATCGCATCAGCATTTAATTTGCCATAAACAGAAACATTGGTAGAATCTGTCTTGAACTCACCAAAGGTTGTCAAAACGCTAGGAACAGGTACACCTGCAACTACAGGATATTCGTTATTCCCTTCAGAGAATATTTTTTGAGCTTCTGGACTGGCTAAATGTTCGAGAAACTTAATTGCACCTTCTTTATTCGGAGCAGTTTTAACTACCCCACCACCACTAATATTAATGTGGGTACCGCGCCCATCTTGGTTTGGGAAAAACATACCTACTTTTTCTGCAACTGCTTTATCTTCTCCTTTGGAAGATTTCATCAAACGCGCCAAGTAGTAGCTATTAGCAATACCAACATCACCAATGCCAGCAGCAACAGCCTTTATTTGAGCAGTATCATTTCCTTCTGGAGGTCTGGCAAAGTTTGCAACAAAGCCTTTTGCCCAACTTTCTGCATCTGACATTCCGTGAATTTCGATTAAAGATGCTATTAAAGATTGGTTGTAAATATTGCTGGAGGAGCGGATTACAATTTTACTTTTCCATTTGTCTGTAGCTAAGTCTTCATAAGTTGATAGCTCAGAAGGTTTAACTTTATCTTTGTTATACATAATTACCCGCGCCCGTTTGGAGAAACCAAACCATAAGTTTTCTGGACTGCGGAGGTTAGATGGAATTTTACTATTGAGAGTAGACGAAGAAACTGGTTGCAAGATTCCGGTTGCTTGGGCACGCCACAGACGACCTGCATCAACTGTGATAAAGACATCTGCAGGGCTGTTAGCTCCTTCACTTTTAATTCGTTCAATTAATTCATCTCCCTTGCCTTCAATTAGGTTGACTTTGATACCAGTTTTTTTGGTGAAACTGTCGTAAAGAGCTTGGTCAGTGTCGTAGTGGCGGGAAGAATAGAGATTAATTGCACCACCTTGGGCTAATCCTCGGTTGCTTTTTCCTAGTTCGGCGATCGCCACAGTTGCCATTGCTGTGCCTGTTCCTAGAAATACTCGA
>NZ_JAAHGT010000132.1:6282-15456 GCF_010672385.1 Okeania sp. SIO2F4 | reverse complement strand
TCCACTCACTAAATGTATAAGTTGAATATTGTTCATTTTTATTAGTTGATAATTGATTTTTTTGAGCTTGAAAATTACCCCAAAACCACAAGACAAAACCAGAGATTAGAAAACGATCTAATACTGTACTAGCAGGTCCTAATTCTCTTTCGCTTAATCGAATGAAAATTGCTGCTAAGGATACAGCTAATAATCCTACTAATAATGCTATTAAAGAGAAAAATGTAGATTTTTGTTCTGAATTTTGAGGTAGTAATTGTATTTGACTTGTCATGTTAAATTTACCTTTGAATTGTGTACCAGTTAGAAACCCTACTTACTTAGGTATTTACCCAATTTTATTGGGTAATTAAAGTTGATTTAGTTATTTCATATTTTTAGCTATGACAATTAAACAAGATTTACGAATCTGTAATCTCAACTATGAGTTTGAGATTCCTTTACTGTTGTTAGCAATGATAGAAAAATCTTGTTTTGTACAATACCAATTCCCAAAAAAAATACAATACCCTGCTCAAGACTTCAGTGATTAAGTAATAAATAAGGTTCAGCAATGTTTTTAACAATTAGTTTGCAAAGATCACAATTACTACTTATTCGCTCGAACCTTACTGCCTAATCTTAAGATGATTTAGCAATACTTTTGAGATTTGGTATAAGTTCTATTTAAGCAAACTTTAACTCAAGATTTTCTTGATTTATTCATCAAAAAAATAACTTTTATCTTAGAAGGATGTAGTTGAAAAAAATTATTAATTTCTCCAAGGTTCAACGCTCGATAAATTGTTAGAATCTGCTAGTAGTTAATTACTACAACAATTCTAAATAAATTATGAATATATAAATAATTATACAGCATGGTTTTGACAACAGCAATTTTCTCTGGAAAAATCAAATGTGAAAAAAATGAGAGTAATACAAAGGTTTATGTATTTGTGCAAACACAAATCAAAAATTGCTAAATATTACTAAAGTGGATGTACCATGGTATTTTCAAAATATTGAAACACTTATATATCAGAGTATCCCTGGTTGATAAAAACAGTCTTTACGATCGCAGAAAAAATATTTTTTATTTGACAAAATAGACAAAAAAAGATATAATTTTCATCCAAATTATCAATTGTTAGGTAGCAATATGATCCCAGAGAATGGCAATTCAAAGACATTAGGAATTATTGCTAATTTTTTTCAATTTAATCAACTCCAAACTAATTTCTACACAGAGATAATCGCAGGAATAACTACCTTTGTCACAATGGCATATATTTTAGTAGTAAATCCTGACATATTATCCAAAGCAATTTTTTTAGAAAGCTCTGGCGATCTATTTGGAGAATTGGTAATTGCTACAGCAATATCGGCAGCATTTGCCACTTTAATTATGGGAATATATGCGAATTATCCTTATGCTCTAGCACCAGGTATGGGATTAAATGCTTATTTTACTTTTTCAGTAGTTTTAAAGTTAGGAATTTCTTGGCAAGTTGCTTTAGCTGCTGTATTTATAGAAGGCTTAATTTTTATTGGTTTAACTACTAACAAAATTCGCACTAAAATAGTTAATAATATTCCAGAATGTATTAAACAAGCGACCACAGCAGGAATAGGTTTATTTATTGCTTATATAGGTCTAACAAGTAGCAAAATAATTGTCACTAACGAAGCTACAACTACCACTTTAGGTAATCTCAATCAACCAGAAACATTAGTAGCGATCGCTGGAATAATAATTACTTCAGCTTTTGTGGCGCGGCGGATTACTGGAGCATTATTATGGGGAATATTAGCAACAGCATTACTAAGTTGGATATTAGGAATTGCACCTTTTCCTCAAGGAATTATTAGTTTACCGCAATTACCAATACACTTATTTGGTCAAGCATTTGTTGGTTTAGAAAATATAGTCAAAACTAATATTTGGGAGTTAATTACTATTATTTTTGTTTTGATATTTGTTGATTTATTTGACACAGTAGGTACTTTAACAGGATTAGGAATAAAAGCGGGATATTTTAATCAAACAAGAGAATCATTAAACTTAAATAAAGCATTTATGGCGGATGCGCTCGGCACAACATTTGGTGCAATAATGGGTACTTCTACAGTCACAAGTTATATTGAATCTGCTGCGGGTATTTCTGAAGGAGGACGTAGTGGATTTACTGCTGTTGTTGTGGGATTTTTATTCATTTTATCTATATTTTTTATTCCCTTATTATCAGCAATTCCTTCTGTGGCAACTGCACCGACTTTATTAATTGTTGGAGTATTAATGATGGGTAGTGTTCGTAATATTTCTTGGGACGATCCAGCAGAATCTATTTCAGCATTTTTAACAATTATAATTATGCCTTTAAGTTATTCTATAGCCGATGGATTAGCTATGGGTTTAATTACTTATCCTATTCTGAAAAGTTTTCAAGGTAAATTCCATGAAACTACTATTTTTATGTGGATATTAACAGTGATTTTTGTCTTAAAGTTTTTGTTTGTAGGAAAATAAAAAAATATAGATAAGTTATATAACAATCAGGAATTAGATGTGAGAATTTGACTATTCCTTAAAAATAAAAATCTAGAATATAGGGGTTATAATCTTGAGAAGATACTGTTTTTTGTTTCTTCTCTATTGCCAGAGTAACTATTCACTAAAAATCTACAATCTCTCACAATTGAAATTAGAAAAGCTATGGAGCTAAATTAGATGTGCAAATAATTTCGCATATAGCACTACGCAAATACGTTAGGAAATTAGTATAAGTTCAAAACCTTTTTTCATTAATGGATAATGGATAATTGATAATTACCTCTGCTTAAAACCTTTACGGAATTGAATATAAGGAAATTCAAGATCACTTTTTTTCCCCTTGAAAGGGTCGGCTTTGAACCAGAATTATTTAATTAATAATTATTAATTATTAATGATTCGGTAATAAACTTTAGCATTAGTACCTTCCGCGTAGCGGTATAATACCAAATATCAAAAGTATTGCTACATCTTCTTAAGAGTAGGAAGTAGAGAGTAGGGTTCGACCGAATAATTAGTTTAATACTATTTCTCAAAAAGAATGCTATATCTGCCAAATGTGGGGTAGTGTGGGACCCACTCCTAACCCCTCCCAGGAGGGGAAGTGTGGGAGGTAGGGACGTTGCATGCAACGTCCGTACAACATAAGAATAATAAACATTAAATGGGCTATTATTAGCATAAAAGTGATTTTCCATATGTTAATTACTTAATAACTGAAGTGCTACATAAGTATAGCAATTCTTTTGGGAATTGGTATAACACTTAATGCCTAGTATCCTTAAAAACATGACTTGACTTTACTTGTTACTTAATCACTGAAGTCTTGAGCAAATATAGCTTTATTTTGGGAAATTGGTATAACTACTTAACTTGTTGATATAGGATACTCTCCCTCAAAAGGTAACAGGGCGATCGCTCCTATAACTGAAAAAAATTTTTCTTAAAGATAAAATTTTGATGATTTTTTTATAGCTATTAACTAAATATTTTCTCAAAATATTTGTTGTCTTTAAATATAGGTTAGTTTGAGAAAGTGATGATTTATTTTAACTATAAAGAACACCAAAATCAATATATTAATTTGTTTTTAACTATAGCAATTAGAAATCAGACGTAATAATTTTACTATTCCTGAAAAGGTATAGAATATAGGGATTATCATCTTGAGAAGATACTGTTTTTTCTTTCTTATCTATTGTAAGAGTGCCTATTCCTTATTTCCTAACAATTTACAATCTCTCACAATTCAAATCAGATTGCTATATATATGATATTATCAAACTCATATAGCAATCAGGAATGATTTATGAGATATTTAAGAACAATTAAGAACAATCAAAATCGTTTTATATTCTGACTCCTAATTACCACTAAAATCTTACAACTGAAATATGATTGCTATATATATCATTTCTAAGTAAGCTTCAATTCATTAATTGATAATGGATAATTACCTCTGGTTAAAACCGTAAGGGAATTGAATATAAAGAAATATTATTTTTTTCTCTTGGTCGATTGGAGGCAAGCGAGGAGACCTCGCCATCCCATCCTACGGAATGCTCCGCTTTCCGACCGCTTTTTCCTCTATGGGGGGAGGCTTTTAACCAAGGTATTTAATTAATAATTATTAATTATTAATTATTCGGTAAAGTTGTCTTTTTTATTTCCTGTTCCCTGTTGCTGAAAAGCTAAAATTTTCTACCTCACGCTTTTTGGGAATTGCTAAATCGTTAATTAAAGAGTTTAGTTATGCCAAAATTATTTGTAATTACAGAACAAGAAAGCTCTAGTAACATTTTTTTTGCCAATCTGACTGAAAAATTTAACAGTAAGAACTATGAATATTTTATCGCAAATTATAGTCAGCCTGAAAATAAACGTATTAAAGAAAATTATCAAAAATTAAAGGAATCAGATTACTTAATTTTACTATTAACTGCCAAATCAATTCTTAATGAGATGGTAACTGAAACAGTCAGGATAGCAAAAAAAAATCAAGATTATCATCCAGAGCAAAAGCCATGGATAATACCTATTAAAACTAATATTCCCATTGATTCACCTTGGGATTATAATCTATATAGTTATTTATTTAAAATTAGACAATGGGAATGGGAAAATGCTGACGAACCTGAAAAATTAATTGTCAAAATTATTGACTATATAGAAAAACCAGTATTTCCATCAACACCAGAAATGATAATAGAATCAAAATTTATCAATGATTCTGCTAGGAATTTTACTTATAGAAAGCCTTTGCCATCTTCACCACCAAAATTACCAAAAAGTCAAGATAATTACGCTGCTAGTTTTTATATTGAGCGTCCTCCCATTGAAAAAAATTGTTATCAAGAAATTACTAAACCAGGTGCTTTAATTAGAATTAAAGCACCCAGACAGATGGGAAAAACATCTTTAATGGCAAGAATTTTAGATCGTGCTGCAAAATTAGGATATCAAACAGCAGTATTAAATTTACAATTAGTTGAGAGTCAAATTTTTAACAATTTAGATAAATTTTTGCGATGGTTTTGTGCTGCGGTAGCTTCAGAATTGAATTTAGCAGCTAACTTAGATAATTATTGGAACGAAATTTTTGGCAGTAAAGTATCCTGTAAATCTTATTTTGAGAGATATATTTTGAAAAGTATAGATACTCCCATAGTATTAGCATTAGATGAAGTAGATCATATATTTCAATATCCAGAAATTACTGTAGACTTTTTTAGTTTATTACGAGCTTGGCACGAAGATGCAAAAAATCGTGACCTTTGGCAAAATATGCGATTAATAGTTGTACATTCAACAGAAGCTTATGTGCCTATAGATATTAATCAATCGCCTTTTAATGTTGGTTTACCAATTGATTTGCCAGAGTTAAGTGCAGATCAAATTCAAGATTTAGCCAGCCATTATCAATTGCAATTAGATATGTCTGAAATCGAAAAATTAATGGCAATTGTTGGGGGAAATCCTTACTTAATAAAATTAGCTTTATATCAACTTTCTCAAAAGGATATTACCATAGATGAATTGTTAAAAACTGCAGCAACAGATATAGGGTGTTATGCAGCTCATTTACAACGACATTGGTGTTACTTGCAACAATATCCAGAATTAGCACAAGCCTTTAAAACAGTAATAAGTTGTCATCAAACAGTAAAATTAGAAGTAATGCAAGGATTAAAGTTAAATAGTATAGGATTAATAAATTTGCAAGGAAATGAAGCTACACCAAGTTGTGAATTATATAATTTATATTTTAAAGAGCGTCTGGAAAATTCAAATTTTTAGTAGTTAATATTCAGTAGTTACTAGAGGCTATCTTTAAGGAAGTCAGAAGTCAGAAGTTAGAAGTTGTTTTTGTAACGGGGATTGAGAATAACTCTCCAAAAACATTTCTTCTTAAAAGGCAGGGTTTTAGACCCAATTATTTTGATAAATAAAAAATCAAGCCTTTGTGTAAAGTGATTTTTACTCCCCGACATGAAAAAGTGGGAATAATTCTACAAAATAATTCTATATTTTCTCTTCTCTATTGATAACATTCCCATCTGTGAGTAGGTCGTAATAATTCTGGTTCGGTGGGAATATAAAAGAAGAAAAACAACTGTACTTCAGTAACTTGAGAAACGCTATATATCGTTCTAATAAAATTTCAAAGTAAAAAGTTAGATTGTACGAGCAGCAAAAATTTAATTGAAAATAATTTTAGGTGATGATTTCATAACCCTGCGTGTGACATTATTTAAGTGAATTGCTATTACAAATCCTAAAATTCAAGCGAATATTATAGCAATCAGGAATCAGATGTGAGAATTGAGGTGTCCCTTAAAAGTAGAGAATATAGCAATCCTAAATTGGTCGTAACAAGTTTTATAATAGTTAAAAAGAGCTGAAAACCCTGAAAATTATGACTCCTGACTCCTGACTCCTGACTCCTAACTACTCCCAAAATACTCTACAACCGATTAGAGGATTGCTATATATAGTCATTTCAGTTTAGATTGAGACAAGAATTTATTGCCGTGAAATAGTTTCAGCCGAAAAAGTGTTTTATTCTGATTTGAAATGACTATAGTAGTTATCTTAATTCATAAGATACATTTTTTCCTTCTTATCTGTTCCCTAAAAGTCTTCAATATCTCACAACTCATATCATATTGCTATAACAGTAATGGATGCTGAGGTAGAATTTTATCTACCGTTTTTATTTTCTTTATTGCCCTAAAACTCTTTCATTAATGGATAATGGATAATGGATAATTACCTCAAGGAAAACCGTAACGGAATTGAATATCAGGAAATATTATTTTTTTTCCCTTTAAAGGGGAGGCTAATCAAGCTGAATTATTTAATCAATAATTATTAATTATTAATTATTAATTATTCGGTAACTTATCAACTGGAAAACTGCTGTAATTTAACATTTAGAAGAGGTAGAGAATGCCAGATATGGGAACAGAAAATATCCCTGAACAAAACATACAAATAATTTTGTCTACCTGCTTAGGAACTTCCAAATAAAAAATATATAATTACCCTGAATTTAGGGAGTAGGGAAATTAGGCAGCGAAATTTTCCAGGTCTATTTCAAAAATTGGATAATTTATTTTTTGCTATTCCCTTATTGTTTATGCAAGACAAAAAAAAGTAAATATTAACATTAATTTTACTAAATTTCATCAAATCTTAATTAATTCTTTGGATCGGGGGGTCAAATACAATTTGATATAGCAATTCGTTTGAGATTTATAAAAAATCAAAAAAATAGATAAAAAGTCTGAAACTCGATTCCTGTTTCGTGTTGCTCAGTTCCCAGAGATTTTTTTGGTAGTGCGTCAAGGAAGTGTGGGAAGTGTGGGAAGTGTGGGAAGTGTGGGGAGACCTCCGAAAGTAGGAAGAATAATTGGAGGGTGTATCTTTTTGGGAAGTGTCTGCCTTTTATTGTCACTTTTTGGTCGCTTAAGCTGAAAAATTTGCACTTTTTTCGCTCTAAAAATGCTTTTACCTTTATATCAGTGCTTTTAGATTAGATTGACCATCCCTACTTACTTATCCCACACTTTCGCACAGGCACAACCATTTTTTTCACCACCTAAATAAGACTCCTAAATAGTTATCAATTTAGTTAAGAAAAGTAAATTAATATAGACCTTGACAAACTATTTTTAATTAATTACAATCCAAACAATTAAAAAAAATTCTCAATAATTAATAAATAATAATGGAGAAAAAATATGAAGATGACTCATGCCAAAATGTAGATAAAAAACAGAAAGCATGGGAATTTACATTTCTAGGAGACAGTAACTACATCTGGGAAAAAGAGAACAACTATGAAGTTGCTCAACCATCAGTAGTACAAACTAACTTCCCACTCACACAAGCAAAACGAGGCGATCGCTTATGTATCGTTGCTATAAATGCTGAAGGTGACATGACTCGTCACTTGGAAAAAATGGGTTTGGTTGTATGAATAGAGCTAGAGGTACTCAGTAAAAACCGTAGTGGTTCGACGATCATTGCAGTAGAAAATAAAAATATTGGCTGTTTGATCTAACCCTGCTAAAAATATTATCGTGTCTTCCATAACCACAATACGAGACAGTAGCTAACATAACATCATAACAATAACATCGGAGGTAATTGAAATGAATGTAGCTGATTTGAAAACAGGGCAAATGGGAATAGTCGATCAAGTCCTAAACATCGGTCGCGAACAAGGAATAGTTCAGAGACTAGCAGCAATGGGAGTAGTTTCTGATAGACCAGTACAAGTCTTACGAAAAGCTCAATTCAATGGACCGTTACACATTCGAGTCGGAGCAACCACAGAAATAGCGATCCGACCCCATGAAGCAGAAATGATTGTTCTTAAAACAGATGAGGATGATGAGATAAATTTCTATCAAGGATCTCAAATGATTCCCAAATCTGTAATAGAGTTAATGGAACAAGTTAAAAGTATATCAGTAATGATATTAATTTCTATTATTCTATTACTTATTAGTGAGCTTTTTTTAAAGGTAATGAAGCTGATAGCATTTAGCTGAGAGCTGAATGCTTACATTTTAAAGTAGATAAAAACGGAGCTATTATTTCTTACGAAGCGTTTAATCAAATAGCAAAAAATCATCTGAGCAGCACACCATTACCAAATTTAGTTAAACCGAATGCTACTAATCAAACAGAATAGGCTGAATTTGCTATCATACTTTATGAAGATGGTAATCTAGAGATAGAACCAAAGTAATTTTATAGTAAGCATTCAGCTATTAGCGGTCAGCTCTCAGCTTTTTAATGAACGATGTAACTCGATAGACTTTTAAGGTTAACTGATGGAGTTTTACCCATACTTTTAATTCTTTGAAATCTCGCTTATTGCTTTTTCCTCTTTTAAAGGTAATGAAGCTGATAGCATTTAGCTGAGAGCTGAATGCTTACATTTTAAAGTAGATAAAAACGGAGCTATTATTTCTTACGAAGCGTTTAATCAAATAGCAAAAAATCATCTGAGCAGCACACCATTACCAAATTTAGTTAAACCGAATGCTACTAATCAAACAGAATAGGCTGAATTTGCTATCATACTTTATGAAGATGGTAATCTAGAGATAGAACCAAAGTAATTTTATAGT
>NZ_JAAHGT010000132.1:0-6182 GCF_010672385.1 Okeania sp. SIO2F4 | reverse complement strand
TCTGAGCAGCACACCATTACCAAATTTAGTTAAACCGAATGCTACTAATCAAACAGAATAGGCTGAATTTGCTATCATACTTTATGAAGATGGTAATCTAGAGATAGAACCAAAGTAATTTTATAGTTCTTAATTTTTCCAAGGTTATAGCTGATAATAAAGCTATCAAAAAATACAGTGAATTTTATCTGAGTGAGGTACAGTTTTAGCGGGGAAGATGCCGGCAGTACAAAGATTTTATTTAAACCCCACTCTTAAAAGCGGAGTCTTCTTTAATATCTGTACTTCATATATTTGGAATCTGCTGTTTCTCACGGACTTAAGATAAATATAGCAATATGATTTAAGTTGTGAGATATTGGATATTTTTAGGGAACAGGGAACGCTTAACTGGGAACACAGAAGAAGGAAAAAATGTATATAAATGAATAAGATAACCCCTATACTCTATTCTTTTAAGAAACTTTCAATTCTCACATCTGATTCCTGATTGCTATAGTAGAAAAAAATGACCAGAAAATCAGGTCTTCAACCTCTCCTTTAAAGGGGATAAAAAAAATAAAATTCAGTATTTATAAGCTTCTACTTCAGTAGAAAATACTGTTAACTGATCGCCAATAATTAATAACTAATAACTGAAATGACTTGTCATAATAATACACCAACAATCCCCAAATCTAATGCAACAAAAAGAGTTGCTTTCATTGGGATGCCAAATACAGGAAAATCCACATTTTTTAATCGGATTACTGGAGTTTCTGCTCATGTAGGAAATTGGCCGGGAATAACAGTCGATATTTTGCAAGCTGAGGTGAAAATAAATAACGAAACAACACAATTTGTAGACTTGCCAGGAGTTTATAATCTCAATGGTTTTTCCGAAGATGAAAAAGTCGTTCAAAGATTCCTAGAAAATAATCCTGCTGATTTAGTAATAGTCGTTATTAATGCCTCACAAATTGACCGTCAAATTCTGCTGCCATTGCAGGTAAAAGCCTTTGGTTTGCCCGCAGTTTTGATGCTCAATATGTCAGATGAAGCCAAACAATATGGAATTAAAATAGACACAGAAGAATTATCAAAACGTTTGGAAATGCCAGTGTTTCTAATAAGTGCTAAATATGGCAAAGGCTATATGAACGCATATATGGCAATTTCCGAAGAGTTAAAAAAAAGTCAAAATCCAACAAAATTAGATATCTTAAAAGCAGAGAAAAATATTTCTGTTAACGAAATAGATGCTGTCTTAAATGGAACTGTGATTATGCCTTCTCAAATGGGAAAAAATTTCACAGCTGAAGTTGATAAAATTCTGCTTCATCCTGTGTGGGGTTTACCCTTATTTTTCCTAGGAATGTTCCTAGTTTTTTGGGCAGTTTGGAATATTGCACTTCCTTCAATAGACCTACTCGAAATTGTGGTTGAATCGGTACAATCATCAATTGTTGAACCTCTAGTTCAACCCTTTCCACAAGTAATTCAAGACTTTCTAATTAATGGAGTTTGGGCAGGGGTAACTACAGTTGCTTCTTTTGTGCCATTAATTATGGTATTTTTTATAATTATGGCAGTATTAGAAGATAGTGGATATCTATCACGTTCCGCTTATTTAATGGATGCCTTAATGGCAAGATTAGGTTTAGATGGACGTAGTTTTGTACTGCATATAATGGGGTTTGGTTGTAATGTTCCAGCATTAATGGGAACCAGGGTAATGCGATCGCGTGCTTTACGACTTTTAACCATGTTAATTATTCCTTTTGGTTTATGTTCGGCGCGACTGCAAGTATTTGTATTTATTATTGCTGCAGTATTTCCTAATGGCAATGGAGCCTTTGTTTTATTCTCTCTATATATCCTCAGTTTTCTGGTTGCTATTATCACCGCAGCATTATTTCAAGGAATATATAAAAATGAAGAACCTTTTGTGTTAGAACTACCTCCTTATCGTTTCCCTACATTACAACAAATTTTTCTGAGAAGTTGGGGAGAAGTAAGAGAATTTTTAGTTAGAGCATCTGGCTTTATTACTGTTGGTTGTATTGCAGTTTGGGTACTCACAAGTTTACCTCCAGGGGCAACAGAATTAGATACTATTGGCGGTCAAATTGGTCAATTTATGAGTCCTATTATGGACCCTATTGGCATCAATCCTTATCTAACATTATCCCTCTTTTTTGGATTTATTGCTAAGGAAATTGTTATCGGTTCTTTAGCAGTTATCTATAGCATGAGCGAACAGGGTGTTAGTAGTAATATTGCAGAGACAGTTACTTTTATTCAAGGATATAGTTTCTGTATTTTTTGTTTACTTTATACCCCATGTTTATCTACTTTAGCTACTTTAGTCAAAGAGGCAAAATCATGGAAATTTTCCCTACTTTCTTTGGTATTTCCATTAGTTTTAGCTTGGGTATCGAGTTTGATTTTCTACCAAGGAGCTTTGGCTTTAGGTTTCTGAAATAAACGTTAGGTGAAAATTAGTTTATAGCTCTACCTCACAGTTTTTGATAAATGCTATATACAGCAGTTTCCTACTTTGTGCAGTACATATATTTATTTTTAGGGAATAGAGAATACGAAGCAAGGAACAGGCAAAAAATATTCTTCCTTAAGCTATAGAAAATTAATCACCGAATCTGCTGTAAGTTGTAGGAGTAAGTTAAAAACCTGCTCCTACTTTTGCTTTTTTATAATACCTAATACCAAATTGATAAATGTTTATTACAAATAATAGAAGTAAGGAATAGAGAAGAAGGCTTTAGTTATCTAGGATAGAAGGAGTAAATATTGAAAAAAAAGAGGAAAATATATAGATAAAAATCTCTAAAATGAATTGGAACGGCTATTTTTAAACATCTCCGATCGAGATGTACCTTTTTGTAACATTCTTTTTTAAAAATGGTATTACCGAACAATTAATAATTATGAATTAAATAATTCAGGTTAAAAGTATCAGGTATAGCATTCTTTTTAAGAAGTGGAATTAGTATTGATAGTATTGAGGGAGAATTAAAAGTAATTCTAAAAAGCTCAATTCCTAATCTTAGCAGTTATTGCCGTCATACCTGAAAGCTGACCAGCGAGCTAGCTGTTAACTCCGTATTTCCCAGGAAATGCTGACAAACTAAGATTGTATGAATTGAAAACTTTATTCTTTTCTCTAAGTAGAATGTAAATCCCTTGTTGATTCGCAAGGGGCAAATTTTAATTTTTGTAGAGCTATGTTACATTTAGTATTAAAGCTTGAAATTAGATTTTGGATATAATATAATATCTCGGATAAGATAATAACAATATATTAATAAGAAGTAATGATGATGAATTTATCGGATTTAAAAACAGGGCAAATAGCAATAGTCGATCGAATTATCAGCAGTGACGATACAAGAAGAATTGTTCAGAGACTAGAAGAAAAGGGAGTAGTTTCTAATAAACCAGTGCAAGTCTTGCGGGAAGCCAAATTTTCTAGTCCGTTGCATATTAGAGTCGGTTCAAGCAAAGAAATAACTATTCAACCCCAGGAAGCCAAAATGATAATTGTTAAAACAGATATTTCAGCTAAAGATATGATCCCTGACAGTACAACAGAATTAACCGAACAAGTTAAAACAGCATCATTAGTTTCATTAACTACTATTATTCTAGTTGTGATTTCTGGATTTTATCGCATCCTAATTACTGGAAATATTCATCAAGGAAATGAAGCCAAAGTTGTGGCTAATGTTGTTTACAACTCAAGTTCAACAGGGACAAAAAATCAAACATTAGAGACAATAGATAAAAGTCAAATTCAACCAACAATGGTCGGAAGTATTGAGACAGTAAATAAGAAATCTGAATTCTCAGAGAAGGCTGGGAAAAAAAATAATCAAAATACCAACAACCATGTAAGGGCAACAACTCATTCTCCACCCCTAAATGTAGAGCCAATAGCTAAAAAGATTACCAACAAAACAGAGTTATTAGAATTAAAACAAAAACTATACAAGACTATCGATAAAACCTGGAAAAACCCCATAAATATAACTTCAATATACCTAGTTAAAGTAGATAAAAATGGAGCGATCGCTGCTTACGAACCTTTTAATCAAATAGCAGCAGATAATCTGGAAAAGACACCTATACCCAGCTTAGTTAATTCTGACGCTACTAATAAAAAAGAATCATTCAAAACAGAGTGGGCTGAGTTTACAATTTTATTTTATGATAATGGTACTTTAGAGGTACAACCACAGTAATTTAACTTCCCTACTTTCATTTCGCTGCACGTTTCATGTCTCGCAGCTTTTTGTAGGAAAAGAGAAGATATTTTAGCTAAGTAGGTATTTATTTACCAAATCCCTACTTAGACTTTCAATTGACTAATAAAAATTCTCCATAAAATATTACCGAATAATTAATAATTAATAATTAATAATTAATAATTAAAGAATTCAGGTTAAAAGCCCCCCCATAGGGAAAAAGCGGTCGGAAAGCGGAGCATTCCGTAGGATGGGATGGCGAGGTTTCCCGAAGAGTGCAGAGCCGCGTTTCATGTCGCGTTTGCGCAATTATTCCGTAGGAAAGCGAAACGCAATTCAAGTCGCTCCGCGTTAACGCGCGTTGTGCGGAACGCTAAACGCCATATCCAATCGACCAAGAGAGCGGTCGTTTCGCGGAGCGCTAAACGCCATATCCAATGCACCAAGAGAAAAGAAATAATATTTCCTTATATTCAATTGTGTTACGGTTTGAACCAGAGGTAATTATCCATTAATGAAAGTATTTTGGCTTTGTTGTATGAACAGGCTATATAGCGCCGCACTTGCTACACCAACACGACAAATCCCAACCTCAAATATTGGAACTTTTTTATAACCTAATTCTCTGTATAAAATAGATAAAAAAATCGAATATTGACATAAAATTAGACTATTTGTATGATTAGATACAATAGTTCTAATAACAGCTCAATAACTTAATAGAATTACTTAACTATATTGCATAATTATCTAAAATAATAAATATGAATCAGCCAAAATTTTTAGGTAAAGTATATTTAGTAGGAGCAGGACCGGGAGACCCCGGACTAATGACACTCAAAGGCAAAGTTCTATTAGAACAAGCTGATGTTGCGATCTACGATGCTCTAGTCAGTCCTGCCATCCTCACAATGATCAACCCTAATGCCGAAAAAATTAATGCAGGCAAACGTCGCGGTCGCCATTCCCTGCAGCAAACAGAAACAACTCAATTACTAATTGAAAAAGCCAAGACTCACGCAGTTGTAGTACGTTTAAAAGGAGGCGACCCCTTTGTATTTGGTCGGGGTGGAGAGGAGATGGAAGATTTAATGCAAGCAGGAGTACCTGTGGAAGTTGTTCCTGGTGTTACCTCCGGTATCGCTGCACCTGCTTATGCTGGTATTCCCCTAACCCACAGAAACTATAGTTCCTCAGTTACCTTTGTTACAGGTCACGAAGCAGCAGGCAAATATCGACCAGAAGTAAATTGGCAAGCGATCGCCCACGGTTCAGAAACAATAGTGATTTATATGGGTGTTCATAACTTACACAATATTACCAAAGAACTTATCATCGCCGGACGTTCCCCAGAAACACCCATCGCTTTAATTCAGTGGGGAACTCGACCTGAACAAAAAGAATTAATTGGCACTCTCGACAATATTGTAGAACAAATTGAAGCAACTGGGTTTGAAGCACCAGCTATTGCTGTTATTGGCAATGTAGTTAATTTGCATCAAATATTAGGTAGTAGGGAGTAGGTAGTGGAGGAGAAATTGAAATACATCAGGTCTCTTTTTCCTCGGTAGAAAGAACTTGATATTTTATTTATCAGTAGGGTTTGTTGAAAAAATCTTATGAGTGAGGGTAGGAGTCAGGAGTTATATCATGTCCGCTTGAATAGTTATAAATAAAGAGGGAGGAGGGGGAAAAAGAAGGTATAAAAAAGAGAAAGTTTTTTGATCGCTAATTATCTGATCCGGAAATGAGATTAGGGGAATTATGGAGTGAGGTAGTCGGGATAATTGTCCCTTAATTTTTCCGCCCTTGTCTGCTCAAAATGCTAAATTTTTGAGATTTTTGTACCGAAAAGCTCGCACTTTTTTCACAGAATAAAGATTAAAGTCTTTATCTGTAAATGCTTTGTCAGTTAATCAGCAAGTCCTAAGTAATTTC
>NZ_JAAHGT010001319.1 GCF_010672385.1 Okeania sp. SIO2F4 | reverse complement strand
TGATTCAACCTTACGAAGATATTATTGAAGCCTTGGGAACACTACAAGCTCAAGAAGCAATTTTTCTAATTAAGCCTTTTATAGAACATCCAGCAGAAAAAGTACAATATGCTGCTGCTAGGTCTCTATATCAACTTACAGGAGAGGCAGTATATGGAGAGTATTTGACTCAAGCATTAGAAGGGGATAACTTACAGTTACGACGCTCTGCACTATTAGATTTAGCAGTAATTGGTTATTTACCCGCAGCTAAGGCAATATCAGAAACCTTAGCCGAAAATAGTATGAAATTAATTGCTCTAAAAGGACTTTTAGAACATCACCTCACAAGAAATTCAAAAGTTAAAAGCGAGTGCGTAATTCTGAGGTCTCCATTTCCTGCGGAAACGCTCCGCGAACAGAATGTAAGACGCACTCAAGACAGTCAAAAGTCAAAAGTAGAATCTCAACTATTATTATCAGATGAAGCTATTGAAGTAATGACTTTAATGGATTCGCTTCTATAAAACATTCATTTATACTTATTGTCCTGAAGAGTAACTACAAAAAATTTTTTTAGAAGTAATTTAAGTCTCATTAATTAGGTACAATAAAAATGTTATTCTGTTTCTAAAAAAGAAATATACTAACTTTTGAGAATAAATTCAAAAGTCAAAAGTCAAAAGTAGAGTTTGGACTATTATTATCAGATGAAGCTATTGAGGTAATGAATCTAATGGACTCCCTTCTATAAAACATTCATTAATCAAAATAATTGGGTTTAAAACCCTGCCTTTTGAGGATAAATGTTTTTGCAAGTTTGCTCAAAATCCTAGTTACAAAAACAACTTTTGCCTTCTAAATTGATTACGTTATACATTATTAATTATTAATTGTTAATTATTAATTATTAACTACTCCCTAAGAATGAATAATCAACCCTCAACAATAGATAATCAATTCATCCGAGCAGTTGAAGAAGCAGACTCTTCTCAAGGTTTAATAGATGCAGTTAAAGATTTAGCAGCAGCTCATATAAAAGAAGCTATCCCAATATTAATTAAGGTCTTGGGCTATAATAATCCAGGTGCAGCAGTAGCAGCAGTTGATGGGTTAGTCGAAATAGGAGAACCTGCTGTACTCCCACTCCTGGAAACACTGGATGGTTATAACTATGGTGCTAGAGCTTGGGCAATAAGAGCATTAGCAGGTATTGGTGACCCTCGTGGGTTAGAAATATTATTAGATAGTGCAGCAAATGACTTTTCTTTTAGTGTACGACGAGGTGCAGCTAGAGGTTTAGGTTTTATTCATTGGGAAAAGTTATCTGAAACAGAAGTTTCCGATGCTCAACAGCGGGTTTTTCAAACTCTGCTGCAAGTATCTCAAGACCCAGAATGGGTAGTGCGTTATGCTGCTGTGGTAGGTTTGGAAGGTTTAGCAAAAGTAGTTAAAGCTAATTATCCCAAATGGTTTGAAGATATCTTGGCTCTTCTGGAAGAAATTTTTAATACTGATACAACTTTAGCAGTTAGAGCTAGGGCTAAAATGGGTGTTGAGTATTTGTAGTTGCTCCAATAATACCAACTTGATAAGTGTTTGCTACAAATAAATAGGGTATTTTTTAGGAGTCAGGAGTGAGAATGAATAGGTTTGATACATTTTTTGGTAGTCCTGTAGATGTAGTGATTTATTGTCGAGGCAGGCAACAGCTCCAGAAGGCAACAGGCAACAGAAAATATATCTAATTCAATCGTTTTAGAGGAATAGTATTTGCTTGCCCACTTAATTTTTTT
>NZ_JAAHGT010001318.1 GCF_010672385.1 Okeania sp. SIO2F4 | reverse complement strand
CTATGTTGAATGCTCATAACTTTACAAAATTTTCAAAGTGAGACTTAAATATTTATGGCTGATTTTCCTTGGTTGACTACAATCATCCTATTTCCAGTAGTTGCATCTTTGCTAATTCCGATCGTGCCCGATAAAGACGGCAAAACGGTGAGGTGGTACGCCTTAATTGTTGGATTAATTGATTTTGCTATTATCACTTCTGCTTTTTACACAGGTTACGACACTAATAACCCAGAACTACAACTGGTAGAAAGTTACGCTTGGGTACCGCAGCTAGACTTAAATTGGTCAGTGGGAGCTGATGGTTTATCAATGCCATTAATTATTCTGACTGGCTTTATCACCACCCTAGCAATTATGGCAGCGTGGCCTGTAACTTTTAAGCCTAAGTTGTTTTATTTCTTGATGTTGCTAATGTACGGCGGTCAAATTGCTGTATTTGCCGTGCAGGATATGTTGCTGTTTTTCCTTGTTTGGGAATTGGAATTAGTACCTGTTTACCTAATTCTATCTATCTGGGGTGGGAAGAAACGTTTGTATGCAGCAACTAAGTTTATTCTTTATACTGCAGGTGGTTCGCTGTTTATTTTGATAGCCGCGTTAACAATGGCGTTTTATGGCGATACTGTTACGTTTGATATGAGAGCGGTTGCTGCGAAAGATTACGCTCTGAATCTGCAATTGTTGTTATATGGAGCGTTTTTGATTGCCTATGCTGTGAAGTTACCAATTTTCCCATTACATACTTGGTTACCTGATGCTCACGGGGAAGCAACCGCACCCGCTCATATGTTACTGGCAGGAATTCTGCTAAAAATGGGTGGTTATGCTCTACTGCGGATGAATGCCGGAATGTTGCCGGATGCTCATGCGGTGTTTGCTCCTATATTAGTAATTTTGGGGGTTGTGAATATTGTCTATGCTGCTTTAACGTCGTTTGCTCAACGAAACCTGAAGCGGAAAATTGCCTATTCTTCGATTTCTCACATGGGATTTGTCTTAATTGGTATGGCTTCCTTTACCGATATTGGTATGAGTGGAGCTGTGCTGCAAATGATTTCCCACGGTTTGATTGGAGCGAGTTTGTTCTTTTTAGTGGGAGCTACTTATGACCGTACCCATACTTTAATTTTAGATGAAATGGGTGGTGTCGGTAAGAGAATGAAGAAAGTTTTCGCTATGTGGACGACTTGTTCGATGGCATCTTTAGCATTACCAGGAATGAGTGGTTTTGTGGCTGAGGTGATGGTATTTATTGGTTTTGCCACCAGTGATGCTTATAATCCAACTTTCAAAGTCTTGGTAATTTTCTTGGCAGCAGTAGGAGTAATTTTGACTCCAATTTATCTGTTGTCAATGTTGCGGGAAATTTTGTTTGGTCCTGAGAATAAGGAGTTGGTAGAACACGAAGTTCTCAAGGATGCGGAACCTCGCGAGGTGTTTATTATTGGCTGTTTGTTAGTACCAATTATTGGGATAGGTTTGTATCCTAAGATTGTGACTCAGATTTATGATGCGACAACTGTGCAGTTAACAGCGCGGTTGCGAGATTCAGTGCCGCTGTTGATGGAGTCTGAAAAGGTTGCATTAACAGATGGAAGTGAATCGCTGATGCGTGCGCCTGCGATTAAGATTAAGTAGTGCGAGGTAGTTGAAAAATTTAGAGTCCTGATTAAAAACCCAGTAGTTCGGTTAGCCGTTCTATTGGGTATTTTGTTTGTATTTCTTAGTCAAATTTTGTATTCCCATTGTCGAATTATCTCAATAGGTCTACTATCATTGAAGGTTAATG
>NZ_JAAHGT010001317.1 GCF_010672385.1 Okeania sp. SIO2F4 | reverse complement strand
TTTTTAACTGTTTTGCCAGTTATTTGAATAAATAATCAAGCTACTGTGTGGCGCGATACTGCGCTCCGCAACGCTCCGCGAACGCACCACACCCCCATCTATTCTCAATAATAGTGGGATTTTAGTTGAACTATTCTTCAGCTTATTTGATAAGTCCACCTCTATATATAGCTTTCAGCTACCTTGTCACCCCGTGAGGAGGCAGATATTGAGGTGTTGAAGGGTGAAAATGATAAAGCGTTTGTAGAGATAGACGGGGAAATCTTAGAGATTGAGAATAATTACGAATGGGTAAGCTACACAATTCAGCCTGGAGATAGTCTTTCACAGATTGCTCTAAATACAACGGGTGATGCTAATCGTTATTGGGATATTGCTAATTATAATGGTATTAGCAACCCGAATTTTATTTACGTTGGTCAGCAAATTTTGGTTCCCGGCAATAGCTCAACGGGAACTACTGTAGGGGTAACAACCGGAAATAATAATAATTGGCAACCTTATACGGTACAACCAGGAGATTCTCTCTGGGCAATTGCTCAGAGGACAACAGGAGATGGCAATCGTTACTGGGATATTGCTAACTATAACGATATTGACAACCCGAATGCTATTTATGTTGGTCAGCAAATTTTGGTTCCCGGCAATAGCTCAACGGGAACTACTGTAGGAGTAACAACTGTAAATAATCCAGAGCCAACAGGAGGCAGTTCGGAACCAAACTATAGTAATCAAGTAGAATTCACTCAAGGGTTTGCGGAACCCCATCCTCTTCAAGTAGATATGTTCCCTGGTAGCCAGTTAGTGATGCAAGATTTTCCTGACTCCTATCAAATTACTCTAGATCGTGTAGATGGTTACGGTTACATTCAAAACAATTTAGAAACATGGATCGTGATTCATGGTTGGAACAATTCAGCAGCAGACTCTAGTCAGCTAGCCGCTGCAATAGAAAGAAATGATAATTCTAACCAGGTACTTACTCTTGACTGGAGTGGCATGGCAGGTACAGGCGAAGACAGTTACTTAGATTTGCATGATGCTGCTGTTTGGATCGAAGAAGTTGCAGAGGCTGTAGTTGAGCAACTTAACAAGTGGGGATTTGATCGTAACAAAATTAATCTAGCAGGTCACAGTCTAGGAGCATACGTTGCTTATGAAATATCAGAACAATTAGGGGGTATTAACAATCTGGTGGCTCTAGACCCAGCACTCAGTACAGAAGGGGGATATTCAATAGATGAAGTTGATTTTAGTAGCTATTCCCGATGGTCTTGGAGTTTAGAAAGTAGTTGGTTAGGAAATGATAATATAGCTCGTACTGCTGACGAATCTTTCAGGGTAGACTTTGGTCTGGCGAATTTCGTAAAAGCTCATGGTGCTGTCAAAGATGTTTGGAGGTATATGCTAGACAACCCAAGGGGAGCAATTAGCCAATATTTTGGGCTTGAAGATATGAACCAGTATGGAAAAGGAAAACCTTGGTCTATGTCTCTTGATGCTGCTGGTTTTGGTTCTGACTGGGAAGCTACAATAGATGTTAGAGACCGTTACTTTGGTTCAGGAAATTGGGTTCCTGACACCTTAAGGGAAACTGGTCGGATCGGTATTTTCTCTGACTTTAATATCAAAGAAGTTCATGTAGCAAGTTAAAGAACTTCAGCCCAATAAGGGACCTCCAAAAAATCAAATGTACAATTGATAATGATAATTATTGTTGGTCAAAGGAAGGGGCAACTATGAGCTGCCCCTTCCCACTCCACTTTTTTTGTAGTAAATTTGAAACTGGGGCGTGAT
>NZ_JAAHGT010001316.1 GCF_010672385.1 Okeania sp. SIO2F4 | reverse complement strand
AAAACCCTGTATGTGGAAGATTAAAACTATTGCGCAATAGTATATGTAGTTTTTGACTGGTCAATCCAAGATAATTTTCAAAAGACAATTTTAAAAGAGGAGTAAAGGAAATGTTCTGTTCCTGCCTATCAATTAAATCAGAACTTCTGGCAAAACCCTGTATGTAGAAGATTAAAACTATATAAGAGGTAAGCCAGCCGTCAGCTATTAATCAGAGGAAAAGGTAAAAGCAACCTTTGAAACTGAGCAAAGAATAAAAAGTTACTGCCAAAGTCCCCTTACCCAACCTTAGAAGTAATTATTTATTACTAATTGCTGATAGCTGACTACGAGCTAGCTGAATGCTTACGATAAGAAAGCTTTTTTTAATCAACTCAACCTCAACCAGGAATAGTAAAAGACTCAACAGTAGCCAAAATATACAGGGAAATTGTCAGCAAGATCGTCAATTATTTCCATACCCAAATTCTCACAACAATAACAATTAATTAAACAACAGCAAATTCAGTGTATTTCCTCACATCTGGAGGTTGAAAAGCTAAAACAATTTCACTACTACAAACACCTTGAGCCATTAATTCTGTAGCAATACCTTCCTCCGTCCAATCTTCCTCAATATAAATCTTTTCATTCTTAATCCGAATATGAACATGAGTATATTTATGTTGCCTACTCCCTTCCCAATCTACTGTCAACCATAAATAATGGTCGTTAATTTCATCAAATACTAAACAAGTTTCGCGTTTTTTATTAGGTGCTTGACAACCAAAATTATCATACTCAGTTAAAACTTGTTTAATTAATTGCCGATAATTCACTAATCTATCCATTTTATAATCTCTTCACCTTCCATATTCACAATCAATAAATTTATTTGATTTAATTTCACTACAGCTTCTATAGATTTTCTCTGAACAAATGTTTCATAAATATTATCTTTAATCGCCAAGTAAATTAATTAATATTCATTTTGAGCTAGTTGAATTAAATTACGATATAAAATATACTGACCAAGAGCCTTATCAAACTCATTAATTAGTGAACGACTGATAAAACTCTTAATTTTTATAATAATTTTACCGAATTATTAATTATCAATTGTTAATTAAATAATTGTGGCTTAAAGCCTCCCCTTTTAAGGGGAAAAAAAGTGCTAGGGTATTTCCCAATCTTCAATCAAGAACGGTTAAAACCCGAGGTAATTATCAATTATCCATTATCAATTATCAATTAATGAAGTTCCTTGTTTTCAGTCTTTTCGATAGCTAAATCTGCATCAAGTTCGGCATTTTCATATTCAATTTTATAAGGGTCTGTAGTAATTGTCCAATCATCCTTAATTAAGGCATTTTTAACAGAGTCGTGGTAAATATCTCTGGTTGGCATAGATATTTCGTAATATTCTTTACGGCAGTTTTCAGGTCAATAAACCACATAAAAAAATAATAACCCTGTAGGGACGTTTCGCTGCGCGACATGAAACGCATTTTTGTTATGCAACGTCCCTAAATTGTGGTTTACTCAAATAAAAAAAGCCCTCCAAATGGAGAGCTTTTTTTAATCAATCAGTCAGTGAAAAATTAACCATTGATAGAAGGAGCTTCTACTGCAGCTAAGTCAAGAGGGAAGTTGTGAGCATTACGCTCGTGCATTACTTCCATTCCTAAGTTAGCGCGGTTGATGATGTCTGCCCAAGTATTTACCACACGACCACTAGAATCGATGATGGACTGGTTGAAGTTGAAACCGTTTAAGTTGAAGGCCATTGTACTCACACCTAATGCTGTGAACCAAATTCCTACTACTGGCCATG
>NZ_JAAHGT010001315.1 GCF_010672385.1 Okeania sp. SIO2F4 | reverse complement strand
TAAAAAGGCTTAAGAAAATAAATTAAGACCAGGCGATGGCTTTAGCCAAAGTAATATAGAAGCAATGGTCAACATGGCCAGATAATTGACAGCATATTTCTCACGGGCGAGTTGCAATCGGAGAAGGAGTGCTTCAAGGGATTAATCAGTCTTTCAATACGATTGCGCTCTCGATACAATCCTCGATTAAAGGGTTCTCGTTTTTTTTCGTTACTTTTTCTGGAAATTACCGATAAATTGTGGGTATGCGCCTCCCCTTGGATAGAGGAAAAAAGAAAAAATTTTTCGATCCTTAGTCAATCCTATCCGTTTTCTAAGGAGAGGTAAATTATTAATTATTAATTATTATATCATGTCCGGATGATTAGTGATGATTAAGCATTTCTAGTTTGAGGCCACCAGTGAAAACAGGTTAACCCCCGAACAAATTCCTGCTGCTCCATAATTTTCTGACAACGATAAACCAGCAGATGTTCGAGCTTCATCTAAGTTTTCTGGTGAATAGTTGGCGATATAGCTGCCGCACTTGCTCCGCCAAGGCTTCGTTAGTCAAAGGCCACAAACGTTCTGCGGGTTGTAGTTCTGGTGAATGACTCGGCACAAAGAACAAGTCAATACCTTCGGGTAATGCCAGCTGGTCAGTAGTATGCCATCCTGCTTGGTCTAACACCAGCAATATCCGTTTACTTTGATTGAGGTCAAATTCTCGTGCTAAATCTGCTAAAACACGACTCAATAGCTCTGTGTTGACTTGAGCAACGAATCCAGAAATATGTTTCTCCAGATTCAGGGTGGAGAAAACCATAAAGCCATAGCCATTGATATTGAGTCTTGACATCAGCAACTGGTTGTTGTCCAAGTTTTGTCCAAACTCGACGAGCTTTCGGTTGCAGTCCTAATCTTTGCTCGTCCTCACACCAGACTTCTATATCTATCTGCCTGTGGGTAAATAGGTTTGAAGTTTACCTAACTCCCATTGGAGTTTTTTTTCCACAGTATTTGTTGTCAAAGGCAACTTTTCCTATGACTCGGACGTGGTACCTTGAGCCGAAAGCCCATCTGTTGTAAATATTCCCATCCTCTGTGACGAGAGACTTGACGCCCAATATGAGCACTTAACCAATCTGCTAGTTTTGTGCTATTCGAGAGTCCTCCATCTGGAGATGGTTGCGGCTTTGTTGCCATAATTGAGCTTGATCTACATCCTCAAGTAATGATTCACCCCCGATATTTCTTTTTCTGTGGTCTCCCAATCCTTTCGCTCAAGGAGCGTTATACCGACGTACCAATCGGTATATCCAATTTCGAGTGTAACCTGTTACTCCAGAGACCTCTAAGCAAGTCCTACCAGTGGCCAATAACCAAATTGTTTGATAGTGAATTTTCTCAGTTACTTCCTGGGCTTTATAGCGATATCTTTGCTCTAGCTGTTCTACTGTTAAATGGTTTTCAATGGTGACTCAATGTTGGCATAAGTCCCTCCTACTTTCTGGCGATCGCCAGAAAGAAGTTTTATTATACCTAATCATCCGGACATGATATAAGTCCTATTAAAAAGGGAATAGGGAATGGGTCATTTCAGTTATCAGTACCTCCGACTCAAGTCGGAGGCTTGAAATACTGAGTTGAATATTTATCTTGGTCGATTGGATATGGCGTTAGCGTTAGCGTTAGCGAAGCTCCTCTGTAAGAGGCAGCTCCTCTGAAAGAGGCAGCGGCTCTGCACTCTTCGGGAAACCTCGCCATCCCATCCGTTTGTCATGCTCCGCTTTCCGACCGCTTTTTCATCCCCTTAAAAGGGGAGGCTTTAGACCTCCTGG